>DASTML010000192.1:0-14141 GCA_035714175.1 Bryobacteraceae bacterium
TGTGCGTGTATCGCGTTGGCCAAGGCCTAAGATGCCAAGCGTAGGCTACGCACCCATCCCGGACGAGGACTTCGCCAAGGACGTGCAAGAGGGCATCGACTCGCGCCGCGACTCGTTCGAGCGTGCTCAGCGCGTCGGAGCGGGAAACGCACCCGTCAGCCAGTGAATGGCTCAAAGGTCAAAGTCGGGAGGAGCAATACAGGTTTGGTCGAGACGTCCATGAAAGGCGCAAAGGGGCAATTGCGGTGAATCGCAGCCGAGACGAATTTCAACCGGAAGCGGCCATCAACCCCTCAACCATTTGCGTACGAGCCTTTACATTTTCTAATTTTCTGCCATACACTCATTTCGTTCGCCACATGAGCAAGACTCCCTGTGCATTGGCGGCAACCGGAGAGGCCCCGTTAACGCCGCCGTCGATTCTCACGAACTCTAGTAGCCGGAGAAAGGTGGAACTGATGACGAGGACGTTTTTTGCCTCCGCGATGGTCGCGTTGCTATCCAGCGTCGTAGCCTCGGCGCAATATACGACAGCCAGCCTGGGGGGAACCGTACTGGATAGTTCGGGCGCCGCGGTCCCTAGCGCCCAGGTATCCATGCGCAACGTCGATACGGGATTTGCCCAGCAGGCCGTATCCGACGTTACGGGCGCATTTCTATTTTCCCGACTGCCCATCGGAAATTACGAACTCACGTGCGAACATAGCGGCTTTTCCTCGTATCGCCAGACGGGCATCCGTCTGACCGTGAATCAGGCGGCAAGCCAGATCATTACCCTGCAGGTCGGGCAGGTCAGCGAACGGGTAACCGTTGACGCCAACGCAGAGTTGGTCACTACGCGCACGGGCGCCGTCGGCCAGGTGATCGACGAGAAAAAGATCGTGGAACTGCCGCTCAATGGCCGGCTGGCGCAGACCCTTGTCTACCTCTCGGCCGGCACCGTGGACCTGGGCCGCAACGGCTGCCGGATCTGCGGCCACGGCGGCGTTTACCCAGGGGAACAGACGGCCGGCGTCAACGGCGCGGGTATGGGGCAGGTGAACTATCAGCTCGACGGCGCGGGCCACAACGACACGTATCTGAACGTCAATGTTCCGTTCCCGAACCCGGACGCGGTGCAGGAGTTCAATCTGGAGTCCACGAACTTTACGGCGGAGTATGGGAACGCGGCGGGCGGCATTGTGAATATCGTCACGCGCTCCGGAACCAACCAGATCCACGGTTCGGCTTTTGAGTTTCTGCGCAACGGCAACCTCAATGCGCGCAACTTCTTCGCGCCGGCCCGCGACACGCTGAAGCGCAATCAATACGGCGGCTCCATCGGCGGCCCCATTCTCAAAGACAAACTCTTCTATTTCGGCACGTATCAGGGAACCAAAGTGAGGAGCGAGCCGGCCGGCCGCGTGGCCTTCGTACCGACGGCCGCGGAACGGAGGGGCGACTTCTCTTCCACCAGGCAGCTGACGGACCCGGTCACCCGGCAGCCTTTCCCGGGCAACCAGATCCCGCTCAGCCGGTTCAATCCCGTTTCCAATTACTTCCTGAACTGGATTCCGCTGCCGAACCGGGACGGGAGAGAGGCCAATTTCCCGACGACGCTCGCCAAGGAAGAAGAAAACCAGTTCATGCTGAAAGCCGACTACAACCTCGGAAACCATCAGCTGAGCGGAAGGTATTTCTTCACCGATTTCGACCGGCCGTCCGTCATCCCAGCGGACAATGTGCTGGCCGCGACCAGCGCCGGCAACGCGGTTCGTGTGCAGAACGTATCGTTCAACCACACGTTCACCATGAAGCCGACTCTGATGCTGACATCGACGTTCGGGTTGAACCGGCAGCGCGGCGGATCGCTTTCGAGCGCGCCGTTCGGCTTTCCGGACGCCGGGGTCAGGATCGCAAACGCCAGCCAGTCCGCATTGAAGGCGCCGCCCGAACTCATCGTGAGCGTAACCGGCGCGTTCAGCGTGAGCACGAACCATCTCGGCGATTTCGACCGCGGTGATGTGACGATCCGCGAAAATCTGACCTGGATCCGGGGACGTCACGAGTTCCATTTCGGCGGTGAGGCCGTACGCGTTTCCAATCACATCATCAACACGTTCCGGATGGACGGCAACTTCACCTTCAACGGCCAGCTTACCGGCGACGGCCTGGCCGACTTCATGCTGGGCCGCTCCTCCCAGTTCGTACAGGGCGGCGGCGAGTTCAAGTATCTGAAGGGGACGCGGTGGGGGTTCTTCGCGCAGGATAACTGGCGCCTCACGCAGCGCCTCACGCTGAATCTCGGCGTGCGCTGGGATCCGTTCTGGCCCTATTATGACCGCGAGGGACGCGTCGTGTGCTTCCAGCCGGGCGCGAAGTCGCAGCGGTATCCGAACGCGCCAGCCGGGATGCTCTACGGCGGGGACAACAACGATCCGGGCTGCCCGACGGGAGGGTCCGAGCCCAACCTGGGCAATATCGCTCCGCGCATTGGATTCGCTTACAGACTGACATCGGATAACAAGACGAGCCTGCGCGGTGGGATTGGCTATTTCTACACGCCAATCCAGTCCAGCACCTACAATCCGTTTACCAATATCGCTCCCTTCGCTCCGGGATTCTCGTTCACCGACGTGTCTTTCGACGATCCCTACGGCAGCGCGCGCGTCCAGAATCCGTTCCCCGCGCAATACGGCCCCAGTGTACCCGGACCGGAGGCGACCTTCGTCACGCCGGCCGAGTTGCGCGCCGTCTTTGACCCGAACTTCCGGACTCCGCTGCTCACCACATGGAGCCTGAACCTGGAGCGGCAGATCGGCAACTCCTGGGTGGCGCGGCTTGGGTATACGGGCAACAAGGCCACGTGGTTCTTCGCGGCCGCCGAGAACTCGCGGGAACTGAATGCCGCCGTCTACATACCGGGGCAATCCACCATTTCCAACACGCAGGCTCGCCGGCCGTACCAGTCATTCAGCAACATCGGGTTTTATCAATCGGGGAACAACGGAAACTACCACTCGATGGTGGCGAACCTCGAAAAACGATTCAGCAAGGGACTCACCGTGCTGACGAACTATACCTGGTCGAAGAAGCTCGACGATTACGGCTGGACGAACCCGAACTCCCGCCGGTTCGATTACGGATTGTCCCGCGAGGACGTTACGCATAACTTCAAATTCTCGAACGTATGGGAAGTTCCGAAAATGAAGGCGCCATCTGGACTATCCATGTTGGTGAATGGCTGGATGTTGAACGGGATGGTCACCTGGCAGAGCGGCTTCCCGTTCAGCGTCACCGCGGGACGGGATAACTCCCTCACGGGCGTAAACCGGGACCGGGCCGACTTCGTGGGCACGGCGAATCCAAATCTCGGCGCCGGCCGGACGCACGGCGAAATGGTCGCGCAGTTTTTCGATACCTCCGGGTTCACGCAAAATGCCGCCGGAACATTCGGAAACTCCGGGAAGAATATCATCCGGGGGCCTCGGTTCTTCAATTTTGACGTGGGCGTGTTGAAGAACAACCGGATCAACGAACGATTCAACGTGCAGTTCCGCGCGGAGTTTTTCAACGCATTCAACAACGTGAACTTCAATTTGCCGAACGCCAATCTGTCTTCCGGGGCGCAATTTGGCCGAATCACTTCGGCGCTTGACCCGCGCATCCTGCAATTCAGCTTGAAGCTGCTGTTTTAACCACAAGCCCGGAGGCCTGTACTTGTCGCGCACGATCGTATTGCTAATTCTTTGCGCCGTTCTGGCGCAGGCGCAGAATGTCGCCGATCTCGACTTTACGTCCGCGATCGGCGACCTCCGGGACATATCGCAAGACAACACCCGGCTCCTGATCTCGGAAGCGGAACGGTATCTGGCCGTCCGGCCCACCCTCCAGTCGGAAGCCGGCGTCAAGGCGCGGGCCGCCCAGGTCCGCGAGCAGATTCTGAAAAATATCGGCGGGCTGCCGGAGAAGACCCCGCTGAACGCCAGGACCGTGGGCGTGCTCGACCGGGGGAAGTACCGGATCGAGAAAGTCATCTTCGAAAGCCAACCTCGGTTCTATGTCACCGCGAATTTGTATATTCCCAATGGATCGAACGGGCCGTTTCCGGCCATCCTGTTTCCGCTGGGGCATGAGGCCGGCGCGAAGGCGCATGAAGCTTGGCAATACGTGTTGGGGTCGTTCGCCTCCAAAGGCTTCGTGGCATTGGCCTGGGATCCGTTGGGGCAGGGGGAACGGTCCCAGTTCTACGACGCGGATATGCGGGGCTCGAAGCTGTTGGCCTCGACGCGGGAACACACCATGCTGGGCGTACAGTGCCTGCTCACCGGCGACAGCATTGCGCGCTATGCGATTCACGACGGGATCCGTGCGCTCGATTATCTGGTGAGCCGGAAGGAGGTCGACGCCAGCCGGATCGGCGTGACGGGCAATTCGGGCGGCGGCACATTGACCACGTATCTGGCGGCTCTGGACGACCGTCTCAAGGTAGCGGCGCCGAGTTGCTACATCACGTCATGGAAATCGCTGCTGACGCAACTGGGCCCGCAGGACGCCGAACAGAACCTGCCTCCGTGGCTGAGCGCCGGTTTCGATTTTCCGGACCTGATCTATGCGTTTGGGTTGAAACCCTACCTGGTTCTTTCGGCCATTCGCGACTTCTTCCCCATCGGCGGAGCCCGCGCCACCTTCGCCGAAGCCAAACGCGTCTACGGCCAGGCGGGGGCGGGTGACCGGATCGGTATGGTGGAAGCCGACGATGGACACGGCTACACCAGGCCGCGGCGTCTGGCCGCCTATGCGTGGATGTCGAAGTGGCTGGCAAACCGCCAGGACGACGGCATAGAGCCGGACATACAGCTTGCGACGGAAGAAGAGTTGCAATGTACGGCGACGGGTCAGGTGTTGACATCGCTGGGAGGCGAGACAGTGTACAGCCTGAACCGGAGCCGGGCGAGCCGGGCGGGAGCCGTCTCGCCGGCGCGCGAAAAGGTCCTTGCGGTGGCCCGTGCGCTTACCCGCTATGCCCCGGCCAACCGCCAACCGGCGGTGACGGGTTACGGTGTCTTGCCGCGGAACGGATATCGGATAGAGAAGCTGACGTATGAGAGCGAGCCGGGAATGCGGATCCCCGCCGTGCTGGCGATTCCGGCCGCCCGGGCGGCGGGGGCGCCCGGCGTCGTCATCGCCGATTGCGCCGGGAAATCGGCGGCGGCGGCACGGATAGAGAAGTTGGCCAACGAAGGAAAGACCGTGTTGGCGATCGATATCCGGGGTTGCGGCGAACTGGCCGCCCAGGGTCCGCGCGGAGCCGATCCCTGGTTCGGCGATGCACGGAATACGTCAGCGGCGCTGTTGCTGGGAAGAACGATGCTCGGTATGCGAGCGATGGATATTACGGCTGGCATCGATGTTCTCGCGGAGCGTGCCGACCTGGGCGTTAAGAAAGTCACGGCGCTGGGAGTGGGCCCGGCGAGCATGCCGATGTTGTTTGCCGCGGCGTTTGACTCCCGGATCACCGCCGTGGATTTGGATGGCCTGCTCTATTCGTTCCGCGCGGCGGTGGAGTCCCGGCTGCATCGGCGTGTATATGAACACGTGCTGCCGGGGGTGCTCGGCCAGTTCGATGTGGAGGACGTGATTCGCGCGGTGGGGCCGCGTCCGGTCCGGGTGCGGCGGTTCGTCGATGCCATGGGCGAGACGAAGACGAGAGAGTAAACGCGCGGGTTCTCCAGCCGGTCGCCCTTGGGGGAGGAAAGAGACACTGGTGTTGGTTGCCATGAGACCAAACGACAACCGGATCTAGCCGCCTTGCCATGCCTCCAATTGGCACGCGCCCTCCTCGCTGCCAGGAATGCTGTTCGCTTTCACTCCGGAAGCCTGTTCGGTTTCGCCGGAATCCGTGCGTCGCGCCTTCATACATGCCTCCGGCGACGAGTTGACGCTGGGTTTGGACCGTTGCATGAAAACGGTGTCTGAGCCGCTGCTGAGCGAGCCACGCGCGCTCGACGTCGACGCGACGGTCAAGACGCTGTACGGCACGCAGGAGGAGGCGCGCATCGGGTACTACCCGATGCGCGCCCCGGCGGCCGTCGCAAATTTATCACGCCTACCGCATCGCGCGGCTGCGGAGGTTGCTGAATGTCGACGTACAGACCGTCAACCAGATCGCCTCCCAGTACGCGCATGCGGGTTGTGGGACTGGCTCGCCGCAAGGCCATGCAAGCAGTGGCCAGCGATGTTGCGCGGAGGCAATGCCTGCGGCACGGAAAAGACGACCTGCGAGAGACTGTAGGGTGTGGTTCCTGCTTCAGTGTACCGCCGCTGCGGAGCAGTTGAACAGAAAGCAACGCTGGACCAGGCTGGTTCGAATCATCCTGCGCGAGTTCTTCTCGAAACAGGATCAGGAACCGGCGCCGCTGCCCTGTTAAATGGGCGCAGCCGCGGGATTTGGGATCATTCACCCACGCCCGCCAAGCAGCACGAACACCCGCATACGAATATTGATTGCTACGGCGCCCACGTTCCAGTGAGTACCCAGCCGGAATTCAGCATCGCGGTGTCTTGTGAAACAAGATAGACATTTTTCGTCGTGGTAGCATAGCTGCCTTTTAGGCCCATCCGGATGCCAAGCGCGAGACTATTGCCAGACGCTGAGACGGTGCCTGATCCGGTTCCATAGAGGATGCATTGGCTGTTCTCAATCGTGCCGCTTGTTCCTGGCGTCAGCGGACCGAGTACACCTGATAGCGCATCGTTGAACAGGTAGAGTGCGTTGGAAGGGCGATCATAGAGTCCGTGGCAAGTGTTAGGCGGTACAGTAGGCGGTACTGTCGAAGTCGGAAATACTGAAAAATAAAGCCTGCTTATGTCGGCATACCCATTGGCATCAGCCGCTGTGAAAGTAAAAGTCGTTGGTGATCCTACCGCGGAGGTTGGTGTCCCGGGCGGCGGACACGGTATGACAAGGCGGGGCGAGTAGCAGAAGTAGCCGCCTTCAGCGGTCAGGCGCTGCCTGCTCCATTCGTGGCCACGGGAGCTAACACGCAGTCCTCGGGTAGTCAGACGATTTCCTATAGTCTGACTACCGAAACTCGAACTGATGAGAGTGGGCGAAGCATCGTTCTAACCTACAATGGCCTGGGCCAACTGTCTTCAGTCGAGGAGGCAGCGGGACTAGGAACGGACTATAGCTATGACGCATTGGGAAATTTAGTCCTGGTGGTGCAGAAGGCACAATATCCAAATGGCCTTCGAACGCAGAAGAGGGTATTCGAATACGATCACCACTCACGTCTCGTGAAGGCCTGGATGCCGGAAACATCGCCGCTACGGCCAGAGGATCCTTCCAATATGGCGGAGCCTACAAATAAAGCGACGGTCTACGAGTACTACGCGGGCGGAAATTTGAAAAAGAAGACGGACGCGCGGGGCGTGCAGACAAGCTATCAGTACGATACATTGGACAGGCTTCGTTTCCAAACCTATTCCGATGGAACGCCAACTATAGAGCACCAATATACGGTAGGTGGTAGACTGAAGAGTTCGGCCGCGACGGGCGTCTCTAGTACAGCGATGCTTTACGATTCGTTCGGCCGCATCATTCATAGCGCGCAGACAACAAATGCGGTGCAATACAATTTCGGAACGGCAGTGGGGGATACTGTTTCCGTTGCTGGATACACGTGGAACTTAGCAGATGCAATGACCCAGATGAAGTATCCTAGCGGGCGCATTGTGAATTTCACGATGAATACGGCGAATCAAGCCAAGTTAATCGGTGGATCCGTCTCCTATGCGCCTAGCGTGACTTATGCCCCGGATGGCCAGATGTCTGGAATAAATTACGGTTCGGGGCTCGTGGAAACGAGAGCCTTCAATGCGCGAGGGCAGGTAAGTGCCGTATCGGTTGTATCGGGAGCCACAACGCTGTGGGGAATTACGAACGAATACACGCCGCCTCTCAGCAATGCCAATAACGGAAATCTGCTGGCGCAGACGATTCAGCCGCTAAACGTGCGGCAAGCGTTTTCCTATGACGTGCGGAATCGCCTGGAAGCGGCAAACGAAGCGGCCGGTGCCAACTGGTTTCAACAGTTTGGCTACGATGACTTTGGTAACAGATGGGTAGCCGCCCAGTCGTCTAATATTCCCACGTCGGGACTTTTGATAAATGGTCCTGCATGGTACGAGAATGAAGTGAGTGGTGTAGGCAAGGTCAATAATCGGATCAAAGGAGAATTGTACGATACGGCTGGAAATCAACTGAGTTTGGGCGGCGTCACGGGCTCCTATGATGCAGAAGGCCGGCTGTCTAGCGTCACTGGTGTGAACGGCACAACTTACTATCAGTATGACGGGTTTGGTCGCCGGGTACGTTCGATCAAGGGATCGGACGCGGTAACCTATGTCTACGACGCGTTGGGAAAGTTGGCGGCCGAGTACAAGGGAGGGTTTACAGGTTCGCTGCAAACGCAGTATATAACCCCAGATCAGTTAGGCACGACGCGTTTGGTTACGAATGCAAGCGGCGGAATCGTACGCCGGGCTGACTACCTTCCATTTGGTCAGGAAATTTCCGCTACCATCGGTCCGCGTGGGATTTCTGGCTACGGTGCTAGCGGACCTCGCCAGGAGTTTACCGGCAAGGAGCGGGATGCCGAGACGGGGCTGGATTACTTTGGGGCGAGATATATGTCGGCGGCGCAGGGGAGGTTCACGTCGCCAGATTCCACAGCGTTCTCCAAGATGAGCATTCCGCAGAGTTGGAACCTTTACGCCTACTCGTTCAATAATCCTCTCCGATTCGTTGACCCAACTGGCAATGAGGTTCAGGCCGCAAACTGTGGCAACGAGGCGGAGTGTCAGAGGACGCTTGCTGCTGTGCAAGGCTCCCTGGCAAATCAGACGGCGGCTTCTCGTGTCGGGCTGGAGAAAATCCAGCGTGGCTTCTGGGGCCGAATTGGAGCAGCGATTGCTGGCTCCCCACAATACCGATTCACTATCAGCGGCGACATAGGCAGCTTCAAAGCGTTGGGCCAGAACGCAAGCCGATTCGGTCAGCTTGTCGAGAACAAGACAGTGGTGACTGCAGGAGTTTCCGACAAGTACACATCTTTTGGCGGAGCACAGCGGACGACGCCGGGTGGCTTTGCCGCTTTGCCGAGCCAGGGGCTTGATCCAGCGGCAACCGTTGCAAACAACCCGACTCCTTTCGACACGGATGCAAGCCCAGGAGCTAATGTCAATGAGACGATGGCTCACGAACTTCTTGGGCACCTGTGGGGTGAGATTGTCGCAAATCATCCGGCAGGGAGCTTCTACAACATGCGGGATTCCGTGCAAGCGGAAAATGCAGTCCGTGCCACCGATCCATCGAGGGGGCAAAAACTCCAGCATCACGGCAACCCAAATCCGGTGGTCGTCTACTCCCCGCAAGAGATTCAGCGCATGAACAAGAAATAAGGCTTGAGAAGAGAGGTCGCAATGAAATCCCATGCACGAATCGTTCGAGTGGCGATGCTCTTCAACTTGGTGTTGTGGGCATGGTTTTGGGTAGACCTTGGGCGGCACACGACGGACTATACCGACCGAACCCCGACGTTTGAAGAGATGGTTCCCGTCTATAAGTTCGGCGCTCGGGCTTTACCGCCAGAGGCCGAGGGGAACTTGATGAGCTTCAGGACCATGCTCCTGTTCCAGCGCCCGACATTCTTTGCCGTGGGTCAGGCTGCAAACATTCTCACGAGCCGTCCCTGGGATCAGCGCATCGGAGGGCTTTCCATCGGAGCGTATGTTCTGATCGCCGCCACGCTTATATCGTTTGCTCAATGGGCGGCGTTTGCGCTGTTGCTTGCATGGGTCGTTCGACTGGTGACGGGCGGTCAGCCGAGACCCATTCATCGGCCTGTATGAGGGTTGCGAGGAACTACTTAGACATTACTCCGTCTCTGCACTTCGAGCTTGACGGCGTAGAAAGCGGCTTGCAGCAAGTGAATGGAGCCGTGGTTGGCGGCGATGACGAGGTTGCCGTTGGACCAGTCGGAGTTTGCGTGAGCGCCGATCAAAAGTTCGAGCGCAAACTGTTCGAGGACGTGATCGTAGGCGGCTTGAAGTTCGTCATCGGTAAGTGGACCGAGAACGGCGCTTGGTTCGGTGATGTCTTGGACGAGGAGTTCGTCGGCGAGGTTGGTGAGCAAAGAGTCCATGATGGTTCCTGCTGCTATTTACCATTCCAGGTACGCAAAAGAGGAACCATGCGAAGCATGGACGTTGCTTCAGCAACGTCGTTCTTGAAGTAGTCGTTCACTTCGTTCACGACGCCTTCGGCAGTCTCATTGTTCATCATCATGCGGTTGGTTTAGAGCATCGATGCAGGAACACGAGTCCTCTGGGAACTCGGCATCGATGCTTACGAAGGTTATGCGTACTGGCCCTTCACATCGACCGTGATCGTCTGAGGCGTCACGGCTATCGGCTACTTAACGCTGGAGGTCTCAGCCAGCGGCAGACATAGGCATCCCGATTTAGCAGCGCCCTGATCCTTCGTCTACGTCCCACAGTAGGATCGTCCTTTGCCCACGCTGCCGTCGATTGCTCCCGACCGTGGAGGACATGAACCGGAGTCCACGTTGATATGTAGAAGCAGCCATTCTTTGGGCGCTGCTGAAGATGCGTCTCCAACCACAAGGGCTTGTGTATATCAGCGATAGACACAATATTTTGTGGCCGGGGAAGTGAAAATATTTTGGGGCTTGGGATAGACGGGATCGGCGGCAGGTGGCGGAATGCGGTAAAAGCCGTGTTGGGGATGTACATCTCGGGAGGGAGGCGGCGATCCGAAATGGTGATCCGCCAGGGCCGAAAGTTTCCTGCGGCTAAATGGAGACGAGGAAACAACCATGATCCCGATCCAACTCACTGAGAACGACTACATCAACCCGGAAGCGGTTTGCCGCTTGCACTGCCAGCCAAAGACCGACGACAGGCGTGCGGCCATCACCATCGTCTTCACCGACGAAGACCAACTCCCGCTTTACCTGCACGGCGAGGCAGCGGAAGAAGCCATTGCGAACTGGCGGAAGTTTTACGCCGCTTCTTTATCGGCGACCGACTGATACACGGAATTTTCACGACCTTCGAGCCGCTGCCGACAGAGAAGTGGATTCTCGATGTCGACGGCACGGTGAAGACGTTGTACGGCAAACAGGAAGAGGCCCGCGTTGGCTACAATCGTGCGTCTGCGTGGCGCAGTGCACCTGTGGGTGAAAGTCCCACCCCAGGAGGAATCGGTATGACTGGGTAGCTACCGAGCGGCTCAGCCGGTTAACGGGCTGGGCTGGAGCCTCGTGACAAAGTCCGCTATAGACGGATGCGCAAATCTGCAATCCGCCATCTGTAGCAGATCCACTCGGCCACGCATCCGGCGCAGCTTCCGAAAAAGGACGGCGATGCAAAACCCGATGAAGCCGCCCGTGAGGAACTGCTGAACGCCCTGGCCGCCGAACAAGACGAAGATGAGGAGCAAGAGCCATAATGGAAGCAATGGCAACCGTCCACATGAGCGAAGCCGAAGTGGCTCGCGATCTCCATGCTGTGCTGGCCAAAGTGCAGCAAGGCGTCGAGGTCGTGATCGAGCAAGATCACCGGCCCATCGCCGTGCTGAAATCTTCTGTGCCCGCACGGCCAGGCCGCAAGCTGAGCGAGTGCATCGCGCTGGCCAAGGCCTACGAAGCCAAGCTCGGCTACGCGCCCATCCCGGACGAGGACTTCGCCAAGGACGTGCAAGCGGGCATCGACTCGCGCCGCGACTCGTTCGAGCCGCCTGCATGGGACTAGTCCTCGACTCCAGTGTGCTCGTCGCGGCGGAGCGGGAAAAGCGCCCGGTCAGCCAGCTTCTCGCGTCACTTTCCGCCGAGCACTCCGAAACCGAGTTCCTGCTCTCTTCCATCTCCGTGATGGAACTGGAGCATGGCTGGCACCGCGCCAACACACCCGAAGCAGCCGCCAAGCGCCGCCGTTATCTCGATGAGGTGCTGGCCATCCTGCCGGTCGAACCGTTCACGCGTGAGATGGGCGTGCTGGCCGCCAAAATCGACGCCGACATGAAGAAGGTGGGCTTGATCATCGCGACCGCCGATCTGTTGATCGGGATCACGGCGCTGCATCTCGACTACGCGATCGGGACCCGCAACGTCCGCCACTTCAAAATGATCCCCGGCTTGAAGGTCCTTCCTCTTTAGCCGCCGCAGGCCTCCATCCAGCTTCCGAGCACCCTACAATCGAGGAATCGGTGCAAGCGGCTCAACACAAAACGCTCTTCCTGGCGGCGATGCTCATCCTGGGCGTCTAGCCTCTAGCCGCGCACACGCACGTAACCCAAAACTCGCGTCTGGGCCTCAACACTTTCAAAACCAGCCTGCATCAGGAGATCGAACTCCGTGGCTCGCTGAAGGCACTAGAGATCGACGCCAGCGTACGACGGACTTGCGTCCGATCCCGTAGTACCGGCAAGGAACGGGATGCCGAAACCGGACTGGACTATTTTGGGGCTCGGTATTTCTCGGGGGCGCAGGGGCGCTGGACGAGCCCAGACCAGATCAACATCACGAGCGAAGGACTGGCGTCTCCTTCAAGTACGTTGAACAAGTACGTCTATGGTGGCAATAATCCTTTGAAGTTCATTGACCCTGATGGCAAAGACATCACGGTGTTTTATGAGCAAGGCGTTCCGACTGGCCATATTATGATGTCGGCCTTCAATCAGCAGAGCGGCGACTTCGCCTTCATGAGTGTCGGGCCACAGACTCACCTAGATCCGAATATTCCTCTACATCCGTTCGATGGAGTTCCCGGAACACCAGCATTCAGCCTTCCGACTTCCGTGGATGACCTCAAGAGCCATTTCGCATCGATCACTATTCAGACAACACCGGAAGTGGCACAACAAGCCATTGATGCGATTAGAAACGGAGCCGGAGCCGGTAATTGGGCGCTTCTTGGCAATAACTGTACAAGCGCATGCGCCAAAGTATTGAAAGAAATTGGAGTTCTGGGTCGGAATTCGTATTTGACGCCGTTCCCGCGCCCCAATACTTTGTGGAATACACTTCGAGCCAAATATCAACCCAACCTTTCGTCATCGGAACGGTTGAACCTCTTCCGGAATTCCGGGTCGCTTTTCAAAGTGAATAATGGCACCGACTACGGAAGTCCACGATACGGGCTAAACACGTTCGACTGGCTGATGCTTCAACTGAAAGCGCCTTTAAAGGAATGCATTTCGGTATCAGATTCAGCAAGCGGACACAACAGTAAAGATTGCAAATGAAGATCCTTAGCGGATTGCTGTTCATAGTCGGATGCTTCTTGCTCTACTACGGCGCTACAATGCTGTTGCTCGTTCCCGGTTATCCTGGAGAGACGTATTTCTCGAGCGGGCGCATACGATATGGATTTGTGCCCTTTCTCCTCAGTTTAGGCTGCTTAGCTGCCGCAGGGCGCCTTTGGATAAGCGGAGGTGTGGGTACGAGCAAGAGACGAATGTCAATGGCATGGGCGATACTTCTTGCCGCGATGGCTGTAATGGCGTGCTATGGCGTGCTACTTCTCATCGCTGGTCGCCAGACATAGTGGAGACGCTGCGCAAACCTCTATTCCATTTACGAGGAACGGCATGGTGATTTCCAATTGCGGAGCTATCCATTCCCCGTATTAGGCCCTCTCCCGATGGCCCGGAGCGGTCAAGGGCGCGAAGCGACGCTTGTTGTAGAGCGCGAACCCTTGACGGCGAGGACCATTGGGAGATTTTGGGATGGGGGGAATGGGTGGGAACGGCGCCTACCTTACCGCGCGCGGAGCGCGCGGTGTCCAGCAGCCCCCTACGAGGGGGCCACGGGGGGTGGACCCAACGAATTTGCGGGCCGGACGATGCGCCTTCGGGCCGATGACATAAATCTGTGTTATCGGGCGCGAGCGGACACCGCCGCGCCTCGCGGGGACCGGGCCGGTTTTTGGCCCGGCGGGAGGGTGTAAAAAAGTTTGTGTAAACGCGATTCTCCGAGAATGAGAGAGGAGAAACGATGGAGATCAAACCAGAGGTACTGGACGAGCTGTTGAAGGGGATAAAGACACAGGAAGATTTGGCGGGGCCGAATGGGTTG
>DASTML010000193.1:0-12776 GCA_035714175.1 Bryobacteraceae bacterium
TCGGCCCGACGCGCGGCAACGGAACCTCGGAGGGTTGTGCGACCCGCAACTCACCCATGAGGCTGTATCGGTTCCGCTCGTTCAGCCAACCCTTGGCTCGCAATTCCGGGGCCGAACGCGGCGTATTGAGCAACCGTCCCATCCCGTCTACCAACAAGACCTCTTCGTCCCGCTCCAGCCCGTTTTCCACAGCCTCGGCGAACCAGCGCGCGGGATCGATGCGGAGTACCAACGCCCCGATCACGGCTTCGCTTCCGTTTCTTACCGGGACCGCATACGTCATCGTCGCCACGCCGTAGGCGGGCTCGCCATCCGGGTCGGGCAGCGGAATCTCCGTCTCCCGGTAGGGAATCGAGAATCCTGCCCGGCCGGCCAGCGCGGGCACAACCGAATCGTTCGCCGCCGCCATGGGCCTTCCAATTTGCTCGCGCGGCCCTCCGGTCCCGCGAACGCGCCGGTCTGGACCCACCACCAGAAATCCCCGGTATCCGTGCATGGTGAATTGCCGTCGCAGGGCCTCGGGAACCGCCGGAGGCTCCTGTCCAAACCCGGTGTGAAGAATCTCTGCGATCACTGGCTCGCGCGCCCATAACTCCGCCATCTGCCGGTTTCTCCGGTAATGACGTTCAATGGCGCTCACCCGCTGAACGGCCGTCTTGCCCAGGGCGCTCTCCACTTCCGCCGCCAGGGTTCGGTCCAAATGCCAGTAACCGCCCACGGTGAGTGCAGCAATGAACAACGGGATCCCGACCCACGCCCACGACCGGCGCCGCGACCAAACCATGGATTTTCCAGTCATATGCCCTGGTACTATGCCTCTCTTTCGCTTATCGGCGCGAAACGCGGCTGTATGACCGACAATGAGAGAGAGCAATAGCCATGGACTTCGCCAGGCAACTCAAATCCCAGATCGATATTGTCGCCGTCATCGGCGAACGCGTCCCGCTGAAAAAGCGCGGCACGTTCAGCTATGTCGGCCTTTGCCCGTTTCACCAGGAAAAATCCGGTTCTTTCAACGTTCATCAGGAAAAACAGTTCTTCAAATGCTTCGGCTGCGGAGCCAGCGGCGATGTCATCAAGTTCGTCATGGACTATGAAAGCGTCACGTTTCTCGAAGCCATCACCTCCCTCTCGGAACGCTATGGCATTCCCATGCCCCAACGCGCTCCCGCCGACGATCCCGAATCCCGTCTCCGCGCCGCCCTGCTGGAAATGCACGAATTGGCGGCCCGGCACTTCCAGCAGAACCTCGAATCTCCCGCCGGAGCCGAGGCACGCTCCTATCTCGCCCGCCGCGGCGTCACCGCCGCGCTCGCCGCCGAGTTCCGTCTGGGCTTCTCCGAACGCGGGGGCGCCCTCGCGCGCCTCCTGCAAAAACAAGGCTTTCCGCTGCAGGCCCTCGAAGCGTCCAGCCTCGTAAAGCGCCGCGACGACGGCTCCTGGTATGACTCCTTCCGCGGCCGCCTCATGTTCCCCATCGCCAACGAGAGCGGCAAGGTAATCGCCTTCGGGGGCCGTGCCATGCAAGCCGGCGAAGAACCCAAGTATTTGAACTCCGCCGGTACTGCGATTTATCACAAGAGCGGCGTGCTTTATAGCATCCACCGCGCCCGCGACGGAGCGCGGAAATCCGGCCGCGTCGTGCTTGTGGAAGGTTATATGGATGTCATCGGAGCCTACTCCGCCGGCGTGCCGGAGGCCGTTGCTCCCTGCGGAACTGCCCTTACCGCGCCCCAAGTCCGCGCCCTCCGCCGCCTCGCTCCCCTCGCGATTGTTAACTTTGATCCCGACGCCGCCGGAGCCAACGCCACCGAAAAGTCGATCCAACTCCTCCTCGACGAAAATTTCCGCGTTCGCATCGCGGCCCTGGAAGGCGGCCTTGACCCCGACGAATACGTCAAAAACAATGGCCCGGACGCCTACCGAGACCGGATCGCCGCCGCCCTTCCCTACTTCCATTGGCTCGCCGGCCGCGCCCGCCAGCGCTTTGATGTCCGGACCAGCGAAGGCAAGGTCCAGGCCCTGGAATTCCTGCTCCCGCACGTCCGGCAGGTATCCGACCGCGTCGAACGTGCGGCTCTCGCCAACGAAATGGCCGCCGTACTGGGCGTTGAACAAGGGCTTCTCCTGGAACAGTTCCGCCGCGCCGCCGGCAACCGCGCCGGAGAGCACATCGAAATGCCCGCCGTCGACGTGCCGCCGTCCGAAAAGCTCCTCCTCGAACTCTTCCTTCACAGTGACGATGTCCGGCAGTCCGTCTTCACGCAGTTGTCCAACTATCCCCAACTCCTGGACTCCGCTGCCCGGGAAATCTGGAGCGGTATTCTCGCCTTCCCCGATGCCGGGTCATTTCACTGGGAGGAGTTGGATGCGAAACTCAGCCCGCCCAGCCGCTCTCTAATGGCAGCCATGGCATTTGCCGATCATTTAAGGACAGAGCAGAATATGGTGGAACAGGCCGTGGCCTGTCTCGCGCAACTGGGAGCCGGAAATCGGAAACAGCGAATTTCCGAACTCAAACAGCGGGTTCGCGGCGCGGAACAACGGGGAGCCATTATGGAAGCCCTGGAACTTGCCGAAGAGTTAAACAGGCTCGAACGGGAAGTCTAAAACTAGGCGGGAGGGCCGTTGCGATACAATGAGTTTTTCAAGCGTAGGGGTAGAAGTGGCGTCGGACGAAAAGTTAGGCCATATCCGCAACCTAGTTGAAGTCGGCAAAGAGAAGGGCTATCTTCTCTATGACGATGTAAGCGATATTCTTCCGGACGATCTAAGTACCGGCGGAAATCTCGAGGATCTCCTTGCGGACCTCGAAGGCGCTGGCGTAGAACTGCTCGTAGAGCCCAAGGAATCGGGGTTCGGCGGCAAGTTTGAAGACTCGGATGAGGCCGGCGATGGCGACGGCGTCGCCGAATTCGCAGACAAGACCAATGATCCCGTTCGCATGTACCTCCGTGAAATGGGTACAGTGCCTCTTCTTACCCGGGAAGGCGAAATCGAATTGGCGCGCCGGATTGAGCGCGGTCAGCGAAACGTCGCAAAGTCGCTCTCCCGATCCGCCGTTGCCGTCCGGGAACTGTACCAGATACGAGAAGATCTGGCGAATCATCACCTCCTTATTGATGACGTATTGCTTCGACAGGAAGAAGTTGCGGCGGGCGACGAGGACGAAGAACCGGTGGAAAGCGCCGAACTCGCGCAGTTTTTTGAGGAATTGGACAAACTGCAGGAGCGCGCTTCCCAGTGCCGGGAGAAGATGCTCCTTGCGCCCCGCTCCAGCAAACCAAAGCAGTACAGAACGTTCCGCCTCAGCCTGCTCCGGACTGTTATTAAAATCAGCCAGTTGATCCGGCTCATGTCATTTGGTTCGCTTGTCACCCGCCGTATGAGTAACCGGCTGCGCTCTGCCGTCGATGCGCTCCGCCCTCTGGAACAGCAAATTGCTGAAACGCAACGCCGGATTGAGGATTTGGAATCACAAACCGGCGGCGAAGCGTTTCAGGAAACGGACGATTCCTTGGTTCCGGTGCCCGCTTCGGTGCTCCGCGCACGCGAGTTGCGGAAGGAATTGCGCTTCTGTTCAGACCGTTTGGAACACATGGAACACGAGTTCGGAGCCACTTATACCGAGCTTCGACGCTCCCTTTTGGTCGTAGAACGCGGCGAAAGTGAAGCAGAATCGGCCAAAAAGCAGCTAATAGAGGCCAATTTGCGCCTAGTTGTGTCCATTGCGAAGCGTTATACCAACCGCGGATTGCAGTTTTTGGACCTGATTCAGGAAGGGAATATCGGCCTGATGAAGGCGGTCGACAAATTCGACTATCAACGCGGCTATAAGTTTTCCACCTACGCCACGTGGTGGGTGCGGCAGGCCATTACCCGCGCCATCGCCGATCAGGCCCGGACGATTCGTATCCCGGTCCACATGATCGAAACGATCAACAAGTTGGTTCGCACGCAGCGCCAGTTACAGCAAGAGATGGGACGCGAGCCTTCCACCGATGAACTGGCCCGCAAACTGGACCTTCCCGTAGGTAAGGTCCGTAAAATCATGCGGATAGCCCAGGAACCGATCTCGCTGGAAACGCCCGTGGGCGAGGAAGATGAATCCCATTTGGGCGACTTCATCATTGATAAGCGAGTCGCCTCCCCCTCCGAGGCCGTCATAAATTTGAACCTTCGCGAGCAGACCGCTGAGGTGTTAAAAAGCCTGACGCCGAGGGAAGAAAAGATTATTAAAATGCGGTTTGGGCTCCAGGACGGAAGTGAACACACCCTGGAAGAGGTGGGTCAGCATTTTGCCGTCACGCGCGAACGGATTCGCCAAATCGAAGCCAAAGCGCTCCGGAAGCTCCGCCACCCCAGCCGCAGCCACCGCCTCCGCACATTCCTTGAATCGAACCGGGACGGCGAATAGGTAACATCGCGGGCGGCCCGCGTTTCGGCCGGCTGTCGTACTCTGGAACAGAGAGGCCCGCATGTTCACCTGGATCTGCCCCCAATGTGGTGGAGAAGTACTGCCGTCCCAAGAAGAATGTCCCCGTTGCGTGAAACCGGCGCCGGTTGCCGCCCCGGAACGGCCGGTGCAAGCGGCTCCGCCCCAGCCGGCGCCGCCACAGCCGAAACCTCAATTTCCCGTGCCGCAGCCGCCAGCGGCGGCTCCCCAGCCAGTATTTAACACGCAGCCGGCGGCACAATTCCAACCGCAAGCGCAGCCGGCGCCGCGGCCAGCGGCTTCCAACTACTACGACGCCCCCCCGGAACCCCGGTCCACAACCCTGCGCGATACTCTGGTGACTCTTGGCGTCGCTGCCGTGCTTCTCGGCGGCGGATATCTTTATTGGAACAGGGGCGAACGGGCCGAAGCGCCCGCCAAAGAGACAAAGTCGGCGCTCGAATCTGCCAAGAGCGCCCAAAGCACGCACCCCTACGCGAAACAGATTGAAGTGACCGGCATTCGGATTCGGGCGCAAAAATCCGGCCAGGCCGAAGTAAAGTTCCTGGTCGTCAATCACAGCGCCGCCGACATCACCAATCTCGCGCTGGATGTTTCCCTGGGAGCGAAAGGAACCGCCAAAGAGGTAGCTTTTGTATCCGCGACGATCAAAAAACTGCCCGCCTTCGGTTCTACCGAGGTGAATACAAAGGGCCGCACCGAAGTGAGCAGCATCGACATGCCGGACTGGCAATTCGTCGAGCCCAAAGTTGTGATTAACGAGGCTGAACGGTAGGGTAGCGGATCACAGATCCGCCGCCCCAGTGCGCATCCAACGCCTTCTGCCGGTAGGTAAAAATTCCAATCAGGTTACGGCGTACAGCCATCGCATGAGCTAACTGTCCCAGCGGCCCCCAGGGAAGCTGGTAATCCACGGTGTCCTTCACGAGTGTCCCGCCTGGCACGACGGTAAATGTATGCCGGTGCCGCCAGTACACGTAGGGGCTGCGTAGTGCCTCGTCCACAAACTCGAATGGCGGATCGTAGACCGTAATACAGGTCTTCCAGCGCAGAGGCAGCCCCAGCCAACGGAAGGTATAGTCGATCAATAGGCCATTGGTCACCGTGTGTTGCGTCGCCGAAGTGACGCGAAAATGTAGCCACGGGGGCGTAATCATCCCAAGATTGTGGGGATTCTCAAACATGGCGAAAACTTCCCGGATTGGCCGGGGAACTGTCATTTCGCAGCGGAGTTGATAGTGGGACATGGAGTAGGGGGAGGCGGCGGCGGAATCCCCATGCGCTCCAGATTCTGCCGCGCCGGGAGCAGACAGGGCGAAAGCCGCAGGGCCCGCTCAAAATCCGCCCGCGCCGCGTCCCGTTGGCCCAACGCCAGCAAGACGGCGCCGCGGTTTACCACGTACCGCGCTTCGCCCGGCGCCAGCGCCAGCGCTCTGCCGAACTCCGGCAGCGCTCGCGCGGCATTTCCTGATTCCAACCACACTCTCCCCGACTCGGATGCCACCTCAGGATCATTCGGCGCAATCTTTTTCGCCTGTTCCAGATATCGCAATGCCTCGTCCCGCGCAGTCAATCGGGAAAGCTGAAGATACGGCCTTAACTGCAAAGGCGCCGCCGCCTGCGATTCCCGCCACAGAGCAGCCTCGTCCTGCCATATCGGGCGCCGCAGTCCTGCCAAAACGGCTAACGTCAGCAAGACTGCCCAAACCGCGCGCGGTCTCGGACGCAACCACAATGCCGCGCCGAGCGCCAAAAACGCCATGGGAAGATACATGCGGCGCCAGGCGACCGGATCGGCCGCGGGCAGGAAAGACGAACTGGGCAATAGTACCGCGAAGGCGGGCAGCAACCAGAACCCCGCAACCTCTTTCTTTTCGCAAAACCATGCCGCCGCACCCGCCAGCAGAACCAATCCGGCCCATCCCACGATCCCGGCTTCCAGATCCGCCCACGGAGCAGGAGCATCCAGAGGCATGCGAATAGGAAGCAGGGTCCGCCATAGATATCCGGGAACCGCCTGCCCCTCTCTCAAAAAGTATTGCCACGGCGAATCGGACTGTCCAAAACCGCTCCCGGAGCCGGCCACCGCTTTGGTGGCATAGATGACCCGGGCCCCCGCCGCCGCCGCCAACCCCGCCATCGCCCCAAGGTACGGCCACCGCTGCCGCTCCCGCCGTGCCCTGTCGATCAAGGCAAGCGCCGCGGGGAAGGCGACCCACTCCTCTTTCGCCAATAGCGATACACCGAAGAGCAGAACCGCCGCGCCCGGACGGTCGCGTAGCCAGAACCATAGCGCCGCCAGGCAGAATAACGCGGCCAGGCTCGAGCTCCTCGCAAAAACGTATAGCAGCGGTTCCTGGGCCAGCGGATGCAGAAGGAAGACCAATGCCGCTGTCCACGCGACATTCTTTTCAAACAAGCGCCGGCCACACAGAAAAAGAAACGCTCCGCAAGCGAGATGGATGAGCAGGTTAGTGAAATGAAATCCGCCCGCCGCCGCGCCCCAAAGCCGGTAGTCGGCCCAGAAAGTGATATAGGTCAAAGGCCGCGTCTGCTCCAAACGAACCCACTGGCGCCAGGCATCCCCTGCAACTACGGCCGGATCGACAAACACCGAATGGTCGTCAAAAACAAAGGTTCCGGGCAGCGCCAGCCAAGCTAGAAAAGCCGCTGCGGCCACGGCCAACCAGAGTCGCGATGTTAACATGAAAAGTTCATGAAACGGCCCCGATCGAAAGCGGAAAAACAGGCGCGCTTGCAGCAAATTTTAGGCATTTTGGATGATCTGTACCCTAACGTGACCTGTGCGCTCCATCATTCGAATGCTTGGGAACTCCTGGTGGCCACGATACTTTCCGCGCAATGCACCGATGAACGTGTAAACAAAGTTACGCCGGGCCTCTTTCAGAAGTATCCGACAATTCAGGACTTCGCCGCCGTTCGCCCCGAGGTGCTCGCGGAAGATATTCGGTCCACCGGCTTCTTTAATAACAAGGCGAAGAGCGTGGTGGGAGCTGCGCAAACTATCCTGCGCGATTTCAACGGCGAGGTACCGCGCAACATCACCGACCTCCTGACAGTCCCCGGAGCCGCACGCAAAACGGCGAATGTCGTTCTAGGCACAGCCTTCGGCATCGCCAGCGGCGTCGTAGTCGATACCCATGTCGGCCGCATTGCGTACCGGCTGGACCTCACACGGGAAGAAAACCCAGTCAAAGTAGAACGAGACCTCGTGGCGCAATTGCCCCAGGACCGCTGGATCTCATTTGCCCACCAATTGATCCACTTCGGCCGCCAGATCTGCATCGCGCGCAGACCAAAGTGTGCCCAGTGTCCGATGAACTCGCTCTGTTACGCCGGAGACAAGGCGGCATGAGGCGCAGTGCCCTGGCGCTCCCGCTTCTGCTCCTTTCCGCCTGTACGCCCCTGCCTGATTCCTACCCGGTTCCGCCCCAGCGCACACAAGGAGACGCCCCGGATCCAGAACCCATGGGCAGCATGGTCTCTTTTTCCAAAGGCAACGGTCCACAACACATCATTAGCGACTTTCTGAACGGACCTCCCGACCAACTGTGGCGATGGACAGGCGAAAAGCCAGTCGTACGGGTGATCCTGAAAGACACCTCCAACCTGCGGATGCGCGTCGGATTCGCCTTCCCCGACCAAAGCCACAAGCCGCTGCTGCCGATCACGGTTAGATACTACGTAAACAACCATCTGCTGGATACGGTGGTGTACAAGCAGTCCGGCGTATTGGAGTTCCGGAAGGCGGTGCCCGCGGAATGGCTCCAACCCGGCCCCGAAAACTACCTCGGCTGCATCATTTCCCCGGTCTACGTCGCGGAAGGAGACGGGACGAAACTGGCCATGGTAATTTCCGAAATCGGCCTGGAGAAGAACGACTAACCAATGGGCGCCGTCCTGTATATCCTGCTCGGCTGGCTCCTCACTGTTCTCGCCTGCTACGCCGCCGGCGCACTCCTTCTTTCCCGCATGGCCCCGCTTTGGAGCCGGCAGGAAGCCGTGGCGCTCCGCTTCATCAGCGGCGCGGGAGTGTATGGCGTCCTGATCTTTCTCTGCGGACTGCTGCCGATCTATTCGCGAGCCCTATTCGTGGCCTGGCCATTGCTACTTGCCGCCGCGGCTTGGCGCACAGGCGCATTCCGGCTACCGGAAGAGAGCTTGCCGGACCTCCCCGCCGCCCACCGACGCATACTTTGGATCATGGCGCCGTTTGCCGTTCTCTATCTTGCAAACGCCATGGCTCCGGAGGTCAGTCCCGACGGCTCATCCTACCATCTTGGGTTGATCGCCAAGTACTATCGCGACCGTACTCTTACGCCAATCACCGTCAATCTCTACGCCGCACTCTCGCAGGGTATGGAGATGCTGTTCCTTTCGGCTTTCTCCATCGGCCGCCATTCCGCCTCCGCGCTCGTCCACTTCACCTACCTGCTCACGCTCCCCTGGCTATTGTTGTGTTTCGCCCGCCGGTACGCCATGCCGTCCGCGGGTGTAGCCGCGGCGCTGCTCGTCTTCTGTTCGCCGGTGGTTGGCCTCGACGGTATTAGCGCCTACAACGATGTCGCCGCGGCCTGCCTCTACTTTGCCCTGTTTCAGCTATTGCGTCGAATGGAAGAGCACCCGGAGGCGCGCGGTTTGTGGGTCCTGGCGGGCGTACTCGGAGGAGCGGCCTATGGACTGAAATATACGCTCGCACCGGCGCTGATCCTGGCCGCGTTGTGGATCGGATGGTTGCACCGGCGGCGCGCCCTTTGCCCACTAGCCGTGCTCTCCGCCTCCGCACTGCCGTTCGTTGCCCCTTGGATTGTCCGCAACACCCTCTGGTGGCACAACCCGTTGGCTCCTTTTTTCAACAAGTGGTTCCCCAATCCGTTTGTTCAGCCCTGGTTTGAAGCTGAGTACCGCCTACACATGGCGAAGTACTCTCTCACCTCGTTCACCCAGCTCCCGCTGGAAGTGACAGTGCACGGAGCCAGTCTGAATGGCCTGTTGGGTCCCATTTTTCTGTTGACCCCTCTGGCGCTCCTGGCCCTGCGGACGCGGGAGGGCCGCCGCCTTCTGCTGGCGGCGGCTTTTGCCCTTTCCACCTATCCCTCCAATATCGGTACACGTTTCCTGATTCCCGCGCTTCCCTTCCTCGCCCTGGCGCTTGGGCAGACGCTTTCTTACGTGCGCTGGCTTCCCTTTGCGGTCGTCGCGCTCCATGCCGCGCTGAGTTGGCCGGACGTCATCCCCGCCTACGCCAATCGCTGGGCGTGGCGGTTGGAGAAAATTGTCTGGAAAGATGCGCTTCGGGTCCGGGATTCCGAACATTACCTCGTTTCCCACTTACCGGCCTATCCTCTTACCCGCCGCCTGGATGAACTTGTCCCTCCCGGCCGCCGCATATTGGGCTTTGGACAGATCCCGGAAGCATACAGCAACCGCGATTATCTGGTCGCCTTCCAATCGGCGGAAGGCAACCGCCTCCGCGACATCATTCTGACGCCCCTCGTCTTAGAGAGCCAGCCAACCCGGCGCGTCCGGCTACAATTCCCTTCCACACGCCAGAAAAAAATACGGATCGTCCAGAACCGCAATGACCCGGGCGGGCAATGGTTCGTCACCGAAGCGCATCTGTTCTCCGGGGACCGGGAAATCATCCGCTCTCCGCACTGGAGACTTCGCGCACAGCCATCCAATTACAATGTGCAAAGCGCTTTCGACAACTCGTTTGTCACCCGCTGGGCCAGCGAAGAGGGCCGCTATGCCGGCATGTTTATCGAAGTGGACTTTGGGGAAAACGAAACCTTGGATCACGTTGACTTGACCCTGTCTCCGGATCAGCCGTGGGATACCTTTCACGTAGAGGTTCCCGGCGCTGCCCCCGCGTCCTGGACCCGCCTGCAGACTCAGGTCAAGATGACGGACTTAGTTGCGCCTGTCGGTCTCCGCCGGGCCGCTATCGAAGAATTGCTGCTCCGCAATATCGAATACCTGATCACGGCGGAATCGGACTATGCAGCCGCCGATTTCTACCAAAATCGTGCGATTTGGGGTCTGGAACCGCTTGCCGAGGCGGGGGCATACCGCTTATTCCGCCTCCAATCGACAGCCGAATATCAAAACGGCGGCAAGGAGCGGAAATGAGTCTGTTTCTCGGCGTCGATGGCGGGCAGTCCAGCACGACCGCGCTGATCGCCAGTGAGTCCGGCGTTGTATTGGGCCGGGGCGCCGATGGCCCGTGCAATCACGTCGAATCCGCCGCGGAGGGCCGCGAAAAGTTTTTCCGGGTAATCGGCGGCTGTGTCCGGGCCGCTGCGCGTGAGGCGGGACTGGTTGACGCGATTCCCCCTTTCCGCGCCGCCTGCCTCGGATTCAGCGGCGGACCGGCCGATAAAGAAGGCATCCTGCAAGAAATGCTTACCGCGGCGGACCTCCTTGTGACGACGGACGCCGCTATTGCACTCGCCGGCGCCTGCGGCGGAGGGCCAGGCATCATCACGATCGCGGGAACCGGACACATCAGTATGGGCCGTGGGCCTACGGGTCAACTGGCCCGAGCCGGGGGCTGGGGATACCTTTTCGGAGATGAGGGAGGCGGTTTTTGGATTGCCTGCCAGGGTGTTCGCGCCGCCATGCGTGTGCACGAGGGCTGGGGACCGGCCACCACGCTCCATGAAAAACTGCTGGAAGCAACCGGCCACTCCGATGCCAATGTCATGATGCACGCCCTCTATACCGCCGCCTGGCCCCGCAAACGCATTGCTGCGCTATCCCGCATCGTTGACGTCGAAGCGGAGGCCGGCGACAGCGCTGCCATCGACATTCTGCAGCGTGGAGCCGCCGAACTATTCACGATCAGCAATGCGGTCCGCGGCAATCTTTTCGGTCCTGCCGAAGAAGCGCGGCTGTCTCCCATCGGCAGCACCTGGAAAAGCCGTATCCTGTCAGAAACGTTCACCGGCCTTTGGATCGCCTCTCACCCGCGCAACCGTTTCGCACCGCCAGCCCTGGGGCCAGCGGCCGGCGCGCTTCTGGAGGCGTTCCGCCTCGCTGGCATTCATCCCGACCTGCAAAACCTTCCGGAAACTGAAAAATGAAACGACTCTTCCTCCTTCTTCTCCCCGCGCTCCTCGCCGCCGCCGAGCCGGATTGGAAGGCCGTCGATACGGAATCGCTCGCGCTACTGCAACGTTACCTGCGGATTCCGAGCACCAATCCGCCCGCCGATACCAGCGGCGCGGCCGAACTCTTCCGTGCCGAGTTGGCCAAAGTCGGCTTGGAAGCGAAGCTTTTTCATGCCGGTCCCAAGGGCCAGGTGAACCTGACGGCCCGGTTGCCAGGCCGCAATCGCGCCAAGAAGCCCTTGGTACTGATGAACCATTTTGACGTCGTGCCTGTCGATCGCGCCGCCTGGTCCATGGATCCGTTCGGCGGCTTGGTCAAGGATGGTTTCATTTGGGGCCGCGGAGCGCTGGATATGAAGGGCATCGGCATCATGCAATTGATGGCCGTCATTACGATGAAGAAGTATGGCATCGTGCCGGACCGCGATATTGTGCTCTTTTCCACTTGCGACGAGGAGACCGGCGGCGAGTTGGGCGTACGCTGGATGTTGAAGAACCATCCCGCCGAAGTGGAGGCCGAATATGTGTTGGATGAAGGTGGATTCGGCACACGGGACGTTCTGCAGAAGGGCAAGCTGGTCTTCGGCATTTCCGTAGCGGAAAAGCAGCCGGCATGGTTGCGCATCCGGGCCAAAGGAACGGCGGCCCACGGTTCCCAACCCATCCTTGACAACGCCAATATGACGCTGCTGCGCGCCTTGGAAAAGGCGATGGCAGCTCCGCCGTCCGGCAAGGTCCACCCCGTCATCGCCGAGATGCGGGCCGCGGCCGGCGGATCACTGGACGCCAACAAGTTCACGAACGCGATCCAGAAAAACACGCTGACGCTGACAACACTCAAATCCGGAGTCGGCGATCCCGTCAAGGTCAACGTCATTCCCTCCAGCGCCGAAGCCACACTCGATTGCCGGCTGCTTCCCGGCGTAAATGCGGAGGAGTTCATCAGCGACATGCGGGCGCGGATCAACGATCCCCGCGTCACCGTGGAACTGTTGACCACCATCGACGATACGCCCGCCGCCAATTTCACCACGCCGCTTTTCGACACCCTGCGCAAGGTAATCAAGAAGCATCACCCCACCGCCGAAGTGACGCCGATGATGGTTCCCTACTCGACGGATGCTCCCAAGTTCCGCAAACGCGGTTTGCCCGCCTATGGATTTACCCCCATGATCCTAACCGCTCCG
>DASTML010000194.1:0-16710 GCA_035714175.1 Bryobacteraceae bacterium
GGACTCAGGAGTTTTTCTCGCGGCCGTACAGTTTCTGGGCGGGCGTACTCGGCGGGTGTTTCCTAACGACGGCCAGCCATGGAACGGAACAACTGATGGTGCAGCGATTACTATCCGCCAAGTCGCAGTCCGACAGCCGGCTGGCGCTATTCGGCAGTTGGGCCGTGATCTTTTTCCAGTTCGCGCTTTTCCTGCTGATCGGACTGATCCTATTTGTGTTTTATCAGGATACCGGGCGGCCGGCTCCGGCGGTGGCGGATCGGATCTATCCGCAGTTCATCTGGGAGTTTCTGCCGCCGGGAGTGGCGGGGTTGGTGATGGCTGCCATCCTGGCGGCGGCTATGTCGAACCTGAGCGCGGCGTTGAACTCATTGGCCTCCACGACGGTGATGGATTTCTGGAAGCCGTTGTCACGGAAGGCGCGGAGCGAGGCGGACTACCTGCGAATTGCCCGTTGGGTAACCGTCTTCTGGGGCGGGGTCCTGCTGGTGATCGCGTTTTTGGCGCGGCATGTACAGTCGGTGCTGGAATATGGGTTGGGCATCGCCTCCATCGTGTACGGGGCGTTGCTGGGGACGTTCCTATTGGGGGTGTTGACGGACCGGGTGGGGGAGCGGGCGGCGATGTGCGGGATGGCGGCCGGTTTGGCGCTGAATGTTTTCTTGAAGTTTGAAACCACGGTCGCCTGGACCTGGTACGTGCTGATTGGCACGGCGGCGACTTTCATAACGGCATGGGTAGCGTCCTTTATCCTGCCGCGGGAGAATCCACAACATGTCTGAACTGAAACGTGACCTAGGAATCTGGGGCGCGGCCTCCATCGTCGTCGGCACTGTGATCGGCAGCGGCATTTTTCTGGTGCCGAAGAGCATGGTGGCCAATGTGGGGTCGGCGGAGATGGTGATTTTCGTCTTCATCTTCGGTGGTTTACTGTCGCTGGCGGGGGCGTTGACCTACGCTGAACTGTCGGCGGCGATGCCGGAGGCGGGCGGCGAGTACGTGTACCTGCGGGAGGCGTACGGTCCTTTTTTTGCGTTCTTATATGGATGGACGCAAATGTGGGTGGCCAAGAGCGGTTCCATTGCGACGCTGGCAACTGCGTTTTTTACCTATCTTGCTAACTTTTTTCCGGCGCTGGAAGGCGTGGCCGGCGAAGTGTATGTGCCGGTCATTGGAGTGATTACGGTAAAGTCCGGGCAGTTATTCGCGATGGCTGTGATCGCGTTCCTTGGGTGGCTGAACTATTTTGGCGTGCGAGTGGGCGGAAATGTGCAGGTAGGGGTGACGATCATCAAAGTGGGGTTGATCGCGCTGCTGATCGTTGTGGGACTTACCTTTTCGGGCGGGCAAGTATCGAATTTCACGACATCGATTCCCGCCGCTGGTGGAGTGAGCGGTTTTTTTGCCGCATTGGTGGCGGCCTTGTGGGCGTACGACGGATGGAACAACGTCAGCATGGTGTCGTCAGAAGTCAAAAATCCGCAGAAGAATCTGCCGCTGGCGCTGGTGTTCGGCACTTTGGCGGTGATGGGGATTTATATTCTGGCCAATCTGGCGTATTTTTATGTGCTGCCGGCGTCGGAAGTAGCAGGAAGCGACCGGGTGGCGGCGGAGATGATGCGGCGGGTATGGGGCACGGGCGGGGCGAATGCGGTGAGCATTGCGGCGATGATTTCGATTTTCGCGGCGTTGAATGGGTCTATTTTGACCGGATCACGGGTACCGTATGCAATGGCGCGCGACAGGCTGTTCTTCAAGGCGATCGGCGATGTGCATCCGAAGTATTTCACGCCGGCGAATTCGATCATCGCGCTGAGCGCCTGGTCCATGTTGCTGGTATTGAGCGGCGGCTATGAGCAGTTGTTTACCTACGTGATTTTTGCCTCGTGGATCTTGTATGGGATGGCGACGGCGTCGGTACTGGTACTACGACGTAAACGTCCAGACATGCCCCGCCCTTACCGCGCGGTGGGATATCCGGTTATTCCGTTGGTGTTTGTTGTCGTGGCTGGTGCGCTTCTTGTCTCTACATTTCAGAAATCTCCGAATGAGAGTATCCGGGGACTAGGAATCATGGCGGCTGGGATACCCTTTTATCTGTACTGGAAGCGGAAATTGAACGCGTAAATTCCGCTATAAATAATAGGCCTTCAGTACGGAAAGTACTTGTGTGCCCACGGAGATGTAGTACGACAACCGTGCGCAAAAGAACCGTTCTGTTCTAAAAATGGAACAAGGTACTTGAATAAGTGCCAAAAATTGGGTACAAACAGGGAGAGTGGGTCGGTAAAAAGCCCAGCTTGTTCCGAAAACAGGAACCGCAAAGCAAAAAGCTGGCGAAAGGAAAGCAGGAGCCCGATGGACGTTACAAAGATTCTCGAGCAATTAAGAGAAGAACGAGATCAAATTGAGGCCGCTATTGTGACGCTGGAGCGTCTGGCGCTGGGCCGCGGAAAGCGCCGTGGCCGTCCCCCGTCATGGATGGTGGAAGCCCGCAAACGGACCAAGAACGGTGAAGAGATATCGGCTGTGGATGTGATTGAGGCGGCCGTTGCCGCCAAGAGTTCCCGTTCCAGCAAAACCGCGAACGCATAACCAGCTCATTTTTCCGGGTCTCCCCCCAAATACGAAGCGCCCTCAAGCCGGATTCCAATTCCAACTCCCCGGCTTTAGGGCGCTTTGTCTATGTCGGGCGGGTGTTATTTGTAAATCAGATACTTGGCCCGGCGCGCCAGGAAGGCGTCCAGTTCGCTGGCCTGTTGATCGAGAATGGAGCGGGGATCGTCGCCGGCAAGGATCATTCGGATCGTCTCCGGGTTTCCGATCAGCCCTTTATTTATCTGGAAATCGAGCTTGCCGGGGAATAGTTTGTGGATGGCAGCAGCGATTTCAAGTCCTAGGCGCGAGGTGCTGAGCGCTTCCCGGTCCGTAATTACGAAGCGGACACCGCCGATTAATTGACCCTTCAAGTTCGATTCTTTGGGGGTAAAGCGCGTCGGATAGACGCGAATACCGGGAATTTTCCGGGAATTGAGGTAGGCGGCGAGCTTGGGGCCGTCGATGAATGCCGCGCCGATCTGTTCGAAAGGCGAATCAGTACCGCGGCCGACCGAGTAGTTCTTTGAGGCTTCGAGCATGCCGACTCCGGTATAGATCGTGGCGGCATTGAGCGAACGCATATTGGGCGATAGGTCCACCCATGCCAGATTCGTGGAGTCCCACCAGTCACCGCGTTGCCAACCGCGCATGGGAACGACTTCCAGCGGGCCCTTGAGCGAAAATTCCGCCAGGAACAGCTTGGCGAGTTCGCCAGCCGTCATACCGTGACGCAGCGCGATCGTGTGAATGCCGACGAAGGTCTCAGAGCCGTGTACGAGGACCGGGCCTTCCACGCGCGCACCGGTGATGGGATTCGGCCGGTCCAACACCATCAAAGGTATGCCGCGTTTGCCGGTCTCTTCGAGTACATTACGCATTGTGCTGACGTACGTATAAAACCTGGCGCCAACGTCCTGAATATCAAATACAACCACGTCCACGCCCGCCAGCATCGCGGGACTGGGCTTGCGGTTCGCGTCTTTGTACAAGCTCCAGATCTTGATTTTCGTGACGGGATCGATCGTATCGCTGATTCCTTCGTGGTCTTCTTTGCCAAAGATGCCATGTTCCGGAGCATAGATAGCGACCAGTTTCACGCCGGCGGCCACCATGGCGTCTATATTGCGTTTGCCGTCCCGTGTGAAACCGGTATGGTTGGTAACCAGGCCTACCCGCTTGCCTTGCAGCCGCTTGAACTTTTCTGTGACGAGAACATCGAGCCCGGTTTCCACCATCCCTACGCGCGCTACCGTGCGCCGTATGCCGCCGAGCGATTCGTTATAGCCGTTGAGGATTGCACCGGGAATCTCAACGCCGAGCGACGCCGCGGTGATCGTCGCCACCTTGGCCCGCAGCCCGGTAACTGGGGGACGGCGTTTCGGGTGCACGCTGTTCGTAAGCAGAATCACGTACGATCCTGTGCCAGGGTCGACCCAGAGAGAGGTCCCTGTGAAACCGGTATGTCCAAAAGAGCCAAGGGGATAGAGTTCACCGCGATTGGCTGAGAAAGGAGAATCGATGTCGAATCCGAGGCCGCGGAGGATCGGTTGGTCGGCAGGAGTTTGCGGTTGTGTGAACTTCTGAATGGTCAGGGGACTGACGAAGCGCTTCTCCTCCAACATGCCATTACCCAGCAGCATGCGGGCGAAGCGGGAAAGATCAGAGGCGGTGGTGAACAGTCCGGCATGGCCCGCCACCCCATTCATAAAACGGGTAGTTGGGTCATGCACAACGCCTCGGAGCGGAGCCGCCATTTTCGGATATATTTCGGTGGGCGCGATGCGCGGACGCAAAGCGGCGGGCGGATTAAACTGCGACTCGGTCATGCCCAGCGGCAGGAATACCTCTTCGCGGGCGTACTGGTCGAGCGGTTTGCCCGTGAGCTGATGAACGATTTCGCCAAGCAGGATGAAGTTGATATCCGAGTAAATAAACCGTTCACCGGGACCGGCAACGGGTTTGTCGATTAAAGCCTTCTGGATACCGGTCTGATAGCCGTTCCATTCCGGAACCAGGTCAACGTCAGGCCGGAGTCCGGAAAAGTGCGTGAGCAACATGCGAACAGTGATATCGCTTTTGCCGCGTTGAAACTCAGGCAAATAGACGGTAACTTTGTCGCCTAGCCGTACTTTGCCCTGCTCCACGAGTTTCATCATGCTCGCGGTGGTGGCCACCACTTTGGTCAACGACGCGGCGTCAAAAACCGTATCCATCGTCATCGGCTCCCTGGCTGGGACCAAGCTACGGTTGCCATATGCTTTTCTGTGCAGGATCGTGGAGCCGCGCCCGATCCAGGCGACCGCGCCCGGCATCTGATCGGTGTCCACTGCCTCCTGAATCAACCGGTCCAACTCATCGGAACCGGCAAACCGTTCCTGTGCCGCGAGAACCGACGCGACAGCCGCCAAAACGACCCATTTCCACATTTCCTATTGCAGCCTTTTCGCGAAACCTTCTAACTTGCTAGCCAGAAGAATGTCCTTTGCCGTAATTCCGCCCGCCGAGTGGGTCACCAGATCGACAATCACCCGGTTCCACACGTTCGACCACTCTGGGTGATGGTCCATCGCTTCCACGGCAACGGCAGCCGTCGCCATGAAACCAAAGGCATGCACGAAATCGGGGAATTGAAACTCTTTGTGCAACTTTCCGTTCCGAACGGCCCATCCGGGCAGAGCGTCCAGTGCCGCCGCAAGCTCTGTGTCGTTAAGTCTTGCCATTTATCTACATCGTACGCGGATTCCGCGCTGCGGGAAGATCACGAAAATGGAAAAATTTCCTACCTAGAATAAAGGACATGGCACCGCCACTGGCCCCGCTCCGCCGCGATCTTGACTTCTTTCCTTCGCCTGACCGGGATCGCCCGGGTCTTGTCATCCAGGACCGCAACCAATTCTCGCCACACCAATTGATCGTTCCGCCGATTCTGGTGCAGGTTCTGGATCTCTTTGACGGCCGCAATACGGCGCTCGACGTCCGTGCGGCTTTGACCAAATTGACGGGGGAGCTGGACACGGCTGAAGTCGTCGACCATATGGCCGGCGCATTGAGCCGCGCTGGATTTCTAGAAGACGACGCATTCGCCGTGTTGAAAGAGGTCCGGATGAAGGAATGGCGGGCGCTGGACGTGCTGCCTTATTCGCACGCCGGTCCGCTGAACTATCCAGAGGATCCGCAAAAGCTCCATGCGCAGTTCGATAACTGGTTTCAAGCCGTTGCCGCACCCGGCGTCCAACCGCTGCGCGCCATCGCCGCCCCGCACGCCAGTCCGGGCGCGGCACGGCGGTCCTACGCCAATGCCTATCATGCGCTGGCACAGGCGCTGCCCAAAGAACAGGCGGCCGGGAAGACCTTCGTCATTCTTGGCACCTCGCACTACGGAGAAATCGACCGTCTCGGCGTCACGCGCAAAGATTTCGATACGCCAATTGGCCGGGCGCGCGTGGATCAATCCTTGCTAGGTGAACTCAAACACGCGGGCGGTCCCGGTATTGCGGAGGAAGATTACTACTTCTCCTTGGAGCATTCGGTTGAGTTTCAGGTGGTCTTTTTGCAGTATCTCTATGGACCGGATATTCGCATTCTTCCGATCCTCTGCGGTTCCTATGCGCGCAGCATCTATGCAGGCGGCGCACCGGAACGGTCGGACGACGTGGCCCGCTACCTGGACGCCCTGCGCGAGTTGGGCGATCGCCATTCCCGGGACCTCGTGTGGGTCCTGGGCGTGGATATGGCGCACATGGGGAAGCGGTATGACGACGACATCATCTACACGGCGCACAGCGGCGCCATGCTCGATATCGAGGCCAAAGACCGCGGCCGCATCACCTCGCTGGAGGCCGGCGACGCCGAAGGATTTTGGGCTCAGGTGCAAGAGAACCGGGACCCGTTAAAGTGGTGCGGGTCTGCTCCTTTCTATACCTACCTTCGCGCCTTTCCGCAGGCGAAGGGCGAACTGTTGGACTACGAGCACTGGCAGATCGACGCGGAAAGCGTTGTGACCCTGGGCGCCATGCGATTTTCTTAGCTCTATACTGTTCCCATGAAGCCTTCGCGCCGAAATCTGCTGAAAACCGCCGGCATTGCCGGGCTCCCTGCCGCAACCACCCTCGCTGCTGCGCCTGCTGCCGCCGCGGCCGTTCCAGATGTGTATAGCCCGATCGGCGTCCGCCCCATCATTAATGCCCGCGGAACGTTCACGATCATCAGTGGTTCCACCATGCTTCCCGAAGCTCGCGCCGCCATGCAAGCGGCTTCACAGCGTTATGTCCATATGGATGAGCTAATGGACGCCGCAGGCGCCAAACTCGCCCAGTTGACCGGCGCCGAGTGGGGACTTGTCTCCTGCGGTTGCTCCGCGGCAATTACGCACGCCACGGCCGCGTGCGTGGCTGGCGGTAACCCGGACCTGCACGTACGCATTCCGGACCTGCGTGGTTTTGCGAAGGACGAAGTGATCATCCCCACGCACTCGCGCAACGTTTATGACGCGGCCATCCGCTCGGTCGGCGTACGCGTCATTGAAGTGTCCACCCCCGAAGAACTTGATCTCGCCATTGGGCCTCGGACTGCCATGATCTACATCCTCGCCGGACCTGGCGCGGAGCGCGGTCCACTGGCCTTTGAAACGGTAGTCAAACATGCCGCTCCCCACAAAGTGCCGATCCTTGTGGATGCGGCCGCGGAGATTCTCACTATTCCCAACGTTCATCTTCAGCGCGGCGCCACGCTAGTCACCTACTCCGGGGGCAAGTGCATTCGAGGTCCACAGACCGCGGGTTTGCTGCTGGGTAAGAAGAGCCTGGTGCAGGCGGCCTGGGTACATAGCGCGCCGCACCACGGCTTTGCCCGTGCGCTCAAGATCGGCAAGGAAGAAACGATGGGAATGTTGGCGGCCGTGGAGGCGTGGACGAAACGTGACCACAAAGCCGAGTGGCAGAACTGGCTCGGCTGGCTCAATACCGTGAAGACGCGCCTGGCTCCTCTCGGCCATGTGGAAACACGCATCACCGAAACCAACGAACTGTCGAACCGTACGCCGACGCTCCAAATCCGCTGGGACACCGCCAAATACAGGACCACGGGTGTGCAACTCGGTCAGACGCTCATGAACGGCGAGCCGCGCATCACTGTCGCCACGCAGCAGAACGGCATTGCCGTGGTTGCTTACATGATGGCTCCGGGCGACGCGGAACAAGTGGCCGATGCCCTTCATAAAGCGCTCTCCGGCCTCAAAGAGCAACCGGCGCAGACCCCCGCGGCCTCCAAGTTTGATCTGTCCGGCCGTTGGGCGGTGAAGATTGAATTCCTGAGCGGAGGTACGACGCATCACCTGGACCTTCTGCAACGCAGCGCCGCCCTTTCCGGTACGCACCAGGGCGACTTTGCTTCCCGTGCGTTAAACGGGAAAGTAGACGGAGACTCAGTGGAGTTTTTCAGCTCTCTTAACGAAAGCCACGGCGACTCCCTGCAGTTCCGCTTCGCCGGAACCGCCTCCAGCGCGGATGAAATGTCGGGCAAACTCGACATGGGCGAGTATCGAAATGCGACCTGGACCGCCAAACGGGTGACTCAAATGTCCCGGCGCGGCTGATATTGGAAGCGATATACTGCCTCCACTGTGCGGTCGATTTTCTTCGGCGCTTGGATTCTCCCTTTCTTTGCCTTCACCTCGGTTGCGCAAGATTTCGCGGCCGGGGTGAAGCTTGTTTTGGAGAAGCGTTGTTGGGGCTGTCATAACGAAACCAACCGTTCCAGCGGTCTCTCGCTCCAATCCAAGGAATCCATTCGAATAGGCGGCAATCGCGGGCCCGCGGCCGGCCATATTGTGGACGCCATTGCGCAGACCGGCCCGCTCAAGATGCCTCCAGGCGGAAAGCTTCCGGCGGCCGAAGCGGAGATGTTGATCTCCTGGGCGAAGGCGGATTTTCCAGGTCTTCCCGATCCCCCGGCGTCTCAAAAGAAGTCCACCCACTGGGCTTTCCTACCGCCGCGCCGTGGTTCCGGCACGATTGACTCCTTTATAAACGCGGAGCTCATGAAAGCGGGCCTCACCGCTGCGCCCCTCGCTGACCGTGCGACTCTTCTCCGTCGCGTGCACCTGGACATCACCGGTCTTCCGCCCACGCCCCAGCAGATCGATGCGTTCGTTTCCGACACCGCTCCGGATGCGTATGCGCGCCGCGTGGACGAGTTGTTGGCATCCCCTCACTACGGGGAGCGTTGGGCGAGACATTGGCTGGATCAGGTGCGGTACGCCGATTCCGACGGCGGCAGCCGGGATGAGCCCCGGCAGATCTGGAAGTATCGCGACTACGTTGTTGAGGCCCTGAACAAAGACAAGCCCTTCAATCAATTTGTAATCGAGCAATTGGCAGGCGATCTGTTGCCCAATGCCTCTCCGGAACAGATAACCGCCACGGGCATGCAACGCAATTCTCTCCTGCAAATTGAAGCCGGCACGGATCGCGACCTGTACCGCTCCGAAGCCGTGGCAGACCGCGTTGATACGCTGGGCACGGTTTTCCTTGGTCTTTCCACCGGGTGCGCCCGCTGTCACGATCATAAATTTGATCCCATCTCGCAGCGCGAGTACTACCAACTATTCGCATTCTTCAACAGCGTGGACGAATATTCCAACTCCCTCCCGCCGTTCAGCGATACGCAGGACTTGTCGATCACCCATCAGCCGTTGCAGGCTTTGGGTTCTCCGGATGAGGTCCGCAAGTACGAGGCTTTGCGGTCCATGATTCTCGCTTTGCAGAAAGAAAAATCCGCCTATTTGAACGGCAGGGAATTGAACAAAGCCGCACCCGAACTACAGATTCGTAACGATGCCATCCGGGTGCTGGAGAAACAACTTCCCGGATTGCCGGTCACCATGGTGATGCGGGAACTGCCGGAACCGCGCGCTACCCACATCCTTCTGGGCGGCGACTATCAGCGGCCCGGGATTGCTGTGCAGCCGGCCGTTCTTTCTTCGTTCCACCCGTTGCCGGCCAAGCAGGAGCGGCTCACCCGGCTGGATCTGGCGAAGTGGATTGCCGATCCCGCGAATCCGCTGCTTGCCCGCGTGACGGTCAACCGCATCTGGCAGCACTACTTCGGACTCGGCCTGGTGGAGACGGAAAACGATTTTGGCCGCATGGGTTCCAAGCCGTCGCATCCGGAACTGCTCGATTGGCTGGCCGTTGCGTTCGTCGAGAAGGGGTGGAGCCAGAAGGCGGTCCACCGCGCCATTGTGCTGTCGGAAACCTATCGGCGCTCCTCCGTGTCGCGCCCCGCCATGGATGCCAAGGACCCGCGCAACCGCCTGCTCTCGCGCCAGAACCGCCTACGGTTGGATGCGGAGATCATACGGGATTCCGCGTTAGCCGTCAGCGGCCTGTTGAATTCCGCGCAAGGCGGCCCCACTGTCTATCCACCCCAGCCAGAGGGAGCCATGGCGGCCAGCCAGGTGAAAAAGACGTGGACAGCCTCCAGCGGCAAGGAGCGGTTTCGCCGCGGTCTCTACACGCACAACTGGCGTATCACGCCGCATCCCGCGGCTCAGGTTTTCGATGCTCCCCTCGGCATGGCCGCCTGTACCCGCCGCCCCCGCAGCAATACTCCTCTCCAGGCTCTGACCCTGATGAACGGCGCGGCTTTTCACGAAATGGCCCAGGCATTCGGCAGGCGCATCATCGCCGAAGGCGGACCCACGGCGGAATCGCGGGTCCGCTACGCTTTCCAACTGGCGCACGGCCGGAAGCCCAGCGATACAGAGGCGGCCCGGCTGTTGGCCTATGTCAATGCCGAGGCGGACCAGCCCTCCGATCCTTCGGTCGCGTGGTTTTCTCTGGCGCGCGTACTCTTCAATACAGACGAATTCATCACCCGTGAGTAGGTCTCTTATGAATTGGAATCCCGCCGCTCAACTCTGGAACCGACGCCACTTCCTGGGGGCCTGCGGGCTTGGCACGGCACGCCTGGCATTGGCCGCCGGGACGCACTTCGCTCCCAAGGCGAAGCGGCTCATCTACCTTTTCATGGAGGGAGGGCCGTCCCAACTGGACCTTTTCGATGACAAGCCCAAGCTCCGGGAGACGGATGGACAGGCGTTTCCCCGTTCTCTGCTGGCCGGCAAGAAGTTCGCGTTCATGGAGAACATGGCCGCGCCCACGGTCTATGGTTCGCGCGCCGCCTTTCAGAAACATGGGCAGAGCGGGAACGTCCTTTCCAGCCATCTGCCTCACCTTGCGGGGATTGCCGATCAGATGGCGATTGTCCGTACCGTACAAACCGGCAATGTGAACCACTCGCCGGCCATGGTTCTGGCCCATACCGGTTCCATCGTTCCGGGCCGGCCCAGTCTTGGCGCATGGCTGCTCTATGGCCTGGGGAATGAATCGCAGAATCTCCCCAATTTTGTCTCGATGATCAGTGGCCCTCGCGGCCCCAGGAATGGCCCCGATATCTGGGGCAGCGGCTTCCTGCCCACCTCCTTTCAGGGCGTACCATTCGCGCCGGGACCGCAGCCGATTTACGATGTTGCCACGCAGCCCGGCATCTCCCATGAAAGTCAGCGCCGTGCCTTCGATGTACTGCGCGACTTGAATACGGAACGGCGGTCCGTGACCGGAGACCCGGAAATTGACACGCGCATTGCTTCGTATGAAATGGCTTTCCGCATGCAAGCCAGCGCGCCGGAACTGATGGATCTCGGTTCGGAATCGAAGGAAACGTTGGAACTCTACGGGGCAACGCCCGGTCGAGGCGGTTTTGCCAACAATTGCCTTCTTGCCCGCCGGTTGATTGAGCGGGGCGTAAAGGTCGTGCATCTCTACCACACCGACTGGGATCACCATACCGGCATCGACAATGGATTGAAGAAGGTTTGTCCGGAAGTCGACCGGCCATCGTCAGCTCTGGTCAAGGACCTGGCGCGCCGCGGTCTGCTGGACGATACTCTGGTCATTTGGGGTGGGGAGTTCGGACGCACGCCGATGAGCGAAGGCGGGAAACGCGGCGGCCTTGGACGGAATCATCAGATTGATGCGTACTCGCTGTGGATGGCTGGCGGCGGCATCCGGCCTGGGATTACTGTCGGAGAGACGGATGAGTACGGGATGAGCCCTATTGCCGATCCCGTGCCGCTCCACGATCTCCATGCCACCGTCCTCCACCTGTTCGGGATCGATCATACGCGGTTGACCTACCGCTACCAAGGCCGCGACTTCCGGCTTACAGATACCGCCGGCAACGTCGTTCGAAAGCTTCTGGCATAAAAATTCCAGAATTTTCTTTCTGCGCTGTCGATACCGGACGTGGCCATTCGACGTTGAAGTAGAGCGTCCAAGACGGCCGCCCGAATTCAAAAAGGAAACTAAGAACACCACCATGAAAGTCATGATTCTCGTCAAAGCCACCGCGGATTCCGAGGCGGGCAAGATGCCCGATGAAAAGTTGTTGACCGAAATGACCCAGTACAACGAAGAGTTGGTAAAAGCGGGCATTATGCTCGCCGGGGAAGGGTTGCACCCGACATCGGCGGGGAAACGGGTTCGATTCTCCGGCGCCAACCGTACGGTGATTGACGGTCCATTTACCGAGACGAAGGAGTTGCTGGCCGGTTTTTGGCTGTGGCAAGTGAAGTCGATGGAAGAAGCCGTGGAGTGGCTGAAGCGCTGCCCGAATCCGCACTATGAGGATTCGGAACTGGAAATCCGTCAAGTATTCAGCGCGGAAGACTTCGGCGACGCGCTTACTCCGGAGTTGCGTGAACGGGAAGAAAAGATGCGCCGTGAGACGGAGAATCGGGGATAGTTGCGCCTTTTCCCGGAATGGTGGTGTGATCGGTAGCAGTGTCTGCCGCCGGCGCGCATCGGGACGAAATTCACCGGACGATTGAAACGGTATGGAGGATGGAGTCGGCAAAACTGATTGCCGGCCTCCTCCGGATCGTTCGTGATATTGCGTTTGCGGAAGAGTTGGCACAGGATGCCTTGGTGGCCGCGCTGGAAAAGTGGCCGGTGGAGGGCATTCCCCGGAATCCGGCGGCGTGGCTGATGGCGGCTGGGAAGTTTCGCGCGATAGACCTGCACCGGCGGAGGAATAGAGTCAGGGGAAAACATGCGGAGATTGCCGCCGGGCTGGAACAGTTGCAAGCGCAATCCACGCCGGCATGGGAGGACGCGCTGGACGATTCCGTTGGCGACGATATGCTCCGGCTGATGTTTACCGCGTGTCATCCGGCGTTGCCTCCGGAGGCGCGGGTTGCCTTGACGCTCCGCTTGCTGGCCGGGTTGACTACCGATGAGATTGCGCGGGCATTCCTGGCGGCGGAAGCGACCATCCAGCAACGGATCGTGCGCGCCAAGCGGACGTTGGCGAAGGACGGCGTACCCTATGAGGTTCCCCGCGGGGCTGAACTCGCCGGGCGCATCGGCGCCGTGCTGGAAGTAATTTATGCCGTGTTTAATGAAGGGCATACGGCGACGGCTGGCGAAGATTTGATGCGGCCGGCATTGTGCGAAGAGGGCCTGCGGTTGGGGCGCATTCTCGCGGAGTTGGCCCCCGCAGTAGCGGAAGTGCATGGATTGGTGGCGCTGATGGAAATTCAGGCGTCACGTTCCCGCGCGCGGGTGAACGACGAGGGGGAGCCTGTCGTTTTATTTGCGCAGAACCGCGCGTTGTGGGACGGCCTGTTGATTGAGCGCGGCCTTTCCGCTATCGCGCGCGCCGAGGCAACCGGGGCGCCGCGAGGACCTTATCTCATCCAGGCATCCATTGCTGCCTGCCATGCGCGGGCCAGGACGCCGGAGGAGACCGATTGGAGCCGGATCGTCGAACTCTATGCGGACCTGGGCGCGCTGACTCCTTCGCCGGTCATCGAGTTGAATCGCGCCGTTGCTGTCTCCATGGCCGAAGGACCGGCGGCGGGACTGGCAATTGCCGATCGGCTGCTAGGCGACCCGGCCTTGTACAACTACCATTTGCTGCCCACGGTGCGCGCCGACCTGCTGGCGAAACTGGGCCGCACCGAGGAGGCGGGCTCGGAGTGGGAACGGGCCGCGGCGCTTACTCGCAACGCCCGGGAGAGGGCGCTTCTGCTCCGCCGCGCCGCCGCCTGCAGGGAGGACTGATATAAAATGCTAGGCCGACACATGTTCTCCTCCACAAACCGCCGAACGTTCTTGAGTGCGGCCGCTGCCTCAGCCGCCCTGTCCGCCGCGGACCGCGCGCCTATCCCCATCATTGACACGCACTTTCACCTCTACGACCAAACTCGCCCGCAGGGTGCACCGTTCCCGTTTACCCCCAACAATCCGCCCTTTTTGCCGAAGCACTACCGGGAATCGGCGGTGCCGCTCGGGATTGTGGGAGGCATCAAAGTGGAGGCGAGCCCCTGGCTGGAGGACAATTTATGGGTTCTCACGCAGATCGAAAATGAGCCGCTGATTGTAGGCACGGTGGGTAATCTCGATCCAGGCAAGCCGGACTTCCGGGAGTACCTGGAACGTTTTCACAAGAACAAGTTGTTCCTCGGCATCCGCTACGGCAACATCTGGCCCGGGCACGATATTGTCAAAGCGGTCGAAAAGCCGGAATTCATTGAAAACATGAAGGCCTTTGCACAGACGGGGCTCACGTTTGAAGTCGCCAATCCACGGCTCGATCTGATTGAGGCCACCGTCCGCCTGACCGACAAGGTGCCGGAACTCCGGATCGTTCTCGGACACCTGCAGGCTCTCCCCTTACCTACGGACCCCGCCGTGAGGAATAAGTATCAGAGCCACCTGAAAATCATGCAGGGGCGGAAAGCGTTTGTGAAGGTGTCTGGCTTGCCGCGCGATAAGAACGCGCCGGCCGGAAAGTTCGATGCGGCTCTCTATAAGCCCGTGCTCGATCTCTTCTGGGAAACATTTGGCGAGGACTATATCGTCTATGCCGGACGCAACAAGGCCGCCATCGATATCCTGCGCGGCTATTGTGACGCGCGCAGCGGCACGGCCGCCGAGAAATTCTTCTGGAAAAACTCGATTCCAGCCTTTAAATGGGTCAAACGCGACCCCAGCCAGCCCCAACTGAGCTAGCCGCGTTCTTCGGTCACGGCCCAGGCGAATAAATCTTGTCGATATAAGTCTTTCGACATGAATGGTTTGCCTGGGTTTCCTGTTTTGCCTCCTCTGCGATTCGTTGCAAACCCGCTGGTAGCGTGAAGGTAGCAACGATTGTGTTTGCACCCGCTCGCCACCCGAAACGGCCTGCGGGTTTTTTGTTTTTCCGGAGGCCGTTCTCATGCGTTGTTTGAAATTGTGGACCTGTCTGGTTCACCTCACTTTACTCAGCCTTGTCCCGGGTGGCGTCTTCGCGGCTCCCGCGCTGACCACCGTCCAGGACACGCTCTACAAAGCCGATGGCACCCGTTTCAATGGCGTCGCCTACATCGAATGGAACTCGTTCCAGGCATCGGATGCGTCGGCTGTCGCCACTTCCAGCGTCGTCGTACCGATCGTTGACGGCGTAATCCGTGTACGCCTGGTGCCTACGAGCAATGCCAGTGCCGGCGCACACTATTCGGTTCGCTATCACTCTGACGGTAAGGTACAGTTCACCGAAACCTGGAATGTGATTCCCTCCCTGACGCCGGTTACCTTGGCCGCCGTCCGCGTGGCCAATGGGACCAGCACCGGTGGCTCCACTGCGCCGCCGCCGACTCTCTCGGTTCCGGACGTCACTGGCTTGGCCGAAGAGCTCGCGGCCCGCCCGGTAAAGGGCTTCGCCTACAGCACGGACCGCATCGTAAAATCCGGGCCCACGGGAGCACTGGAGACAGTACAGGGCAATCTCAGCGACTGTATCCGGGTTGACGGTTCCACGGGCCCGTGCGGCAGCAGTTCCGGCTCCGGCGGCGGCCCCGGATTTGCGGATCAGGAAACGCCCACCGGCGCGGCCAACGGGTCCAACACCGTCTTCACGCTTGCCCAGGCCCCGAGCCCAGCTTCCAGCCTGCAGGTGTATCGCAACGGCATCCTGCAGCGGGCCACCGTCGACTATACGCTCGACGGCGCAACGCTCACCTTCGGAAGCCTTTCTGTCCCGCAGACCGGTGACCTGCTTACTGCCACTTACCGGCTGGCAAATAGCAGCAGCCCCAGCGGCCTAGCGGGCGGCGCGCTAACCGGCTCGTTCCCCGCGCCACAGATCGCCGAAGGAGTCATCAGCAACTTCAATATCGCGGCGGCGGCCGGAATCGTGGAATCGAAACTGTCGCTGAACTATCCGACGCACACGAACGCCAACGATCCTTCGGCCAGCGAAAAAGCGGCGCTCAGCGGAACGGGCGGTACGCCATCGACTACCAACAAGTTCGTTACCGACCAGGACATTCGCATGACCAACGCGCGTCCTCCAGCTGGCCACCCGCTTTTGGGGACGGAACACAGCGACACTACTGCGGGGACTGTGCAGCGTGGTGATCTCGTCATCGGCTCCTTTGCCACGGGGGCGGCTCGTTGGGCTCGGTTGCCGCTTGGCGCGGCCAACCGCTGTCTGGTCTCAAATGGAGCGGATGCCATCTGGAACACCTGCTTGTTCACTGGGTTCCAGGCAGGCGCGGTTCCATTTACCGGTGCGGACGGTTCGCTCGCGCAGGCGCCCATGTACTTTGTGTGGGACAACTCGAACCGGCGCCTGTCTGTCGGAAGCAATTTGAGTTCCTCGACGTTGACCGTCTATGACGGCGCATCGAGCGGTTCGACCACTCTGACTGTGCGCGGAGGCCACGGACAGGGCTCCAACCTCCTGCAAACCTGGCAAAACTCGGCCGGCATTGAGCAGGCAAGCATCGGCCCGGACGGCGTCTTTGTGGTTCGTTCTGTGGAGGCCGTATCTACCACTACCCGGCCCGCCTGGCGCGAACTCGGCGCTGCTTCGGACCCCTCCCTGCGTACCAGCGGCGACGCCTGGTATAACGCCACGGAGCGTACTCGCAAAACGGTTGACGCGGGGCAGGTCCACGCACTGCCGCAGGTACTCTGCTCCGCCAGCGGGAACACCTCCACATCGATGACCGTGGTTTCCTTCGGAACCTGCACCATTCCGGCCGGGTTGCTCAATCCTGGCGACCGG
>DASTML010000195.1:0-17628 GCA_035714175.1 Bryobacteraceae bacterium
GTCCGCATCGCAAAAAAATCCCGTTGCAGGCCGTTGCCTATTGCATTCAAACGAAGCTGAAAGCCATCCAGATATTCGTGAATGCCTTCCGTGATCACGCGGTCCACATCCATCTCCTCCAGCTCTTTTCGAAGTTCGTCCAACAATATGCCTGATTCGCAAACGATATCGGAGTCGAGCGTGATGCATTGCAAGGCGTCTGAAGCCCGGGCGATGGAGTGCCGGATGGAACGCGGGAAATCAGGATCCGATAGCAGGAAGTTGACGACGTCTTTGGGCGAGATACGGCCGCGGCTTTGGCGGAACATTTCAAAGCCGCTGGCAGATTTCAGAACCGCCGCCCAAAGCAGATCATCATAAGGAGTGCCAATGCTGGCGGCGGACGGCAGGAGCATGAAATACTTCACATCCAGCAAGCGGGAGGTTTTGTCGGCCCGTTCCATCTGGCGGCCCAGACAGACAAAGTGCCATGCTTCGTGGTGGCTCATCGTAGCGTCGGTAGTGCCTTGGAACATGTGACCGGAGAGCCGTAAGTCACGGAAGACCTCGAGCGAAAGATCTTCTGCCGGGCGGGCAAACTGCTGCAAAACACGCAGATAGACGCTGTTGACGTGCTCCCACATTTCCGACGAAATGGTTTCGCGCACGGAGCGGGCATTTTCCCGCGCCGCGAATAGACAGGAAGTGATGGAATTGGGATAGTCTCGATCCTGGGCCAGAAATGCAATGACTGATTCCTGCGTGGCTTCCCCATATCGCTTCCGGAAAATGGCGGACTCTCCACACGTATCAATCACAGGTTGCCAGGAGTTGCCGTCCAATGGCATGTCCAACTGCAGGTGCAGATTTACCTCCAGTAGCCGCGCCACATTTTCTGCTCGCTCCATATAACGGGCCATCCAGTACAACGAATCCGCGACACGGCTCAACAAGGGGCGGGTTTTAGTGGCCATTGACGCCCTCCGCAAGCACCCAGGTGTCTTTGCTGCCGCCGCCTTGCGACGAATTAACGACCAGTGACCCTTTACGTAACGCCACGCGCGTTAGACCTCCCGGAAGTACTTCGATTTCGCGTCCATACAAAACGTAGGGGCGCAAATCCACATGCCGGCCTTCCACTTTTTCTCCCACTAGGGTCGGGACGCGGGACAGAGCCAGGGTTGGCTGCGCGATGTAGTTGCGAGGGTTCTCTACGATCTTTCTAGCAAACTCTTCCTGCTGCGCCTTTGTGGAATGCGGTCCCACCAACATCCCGTACCCTCCGGCTTCGTTTGCTGCTTTGACGACCAGCTTGTCCAGATTTTGCAGTACATGCTGGCGGTCTGTGTCGCGCCAACAGAGGAACGTGGGGACGTTCGGGAGGATCGGATCGCTGCCCTCGTAGTACCGAATCATGTCGGGCACGTAGGCGTAGATGACTTTATCGTCGGCCACCCCATTGCCCGGCGCGTTGGCCAACGTCACGTTGCCGCGCCTATAGGAATCCACAATGCCGTGAACACCTAGCAAAGAATCCGCACGAAACACATCCGGATCCAGAAAATCATCGTCTATCCGGCGATAAATCACGTCTACACGCCGCGGACCACGCGTCGTCTGCATCCATACGAACCCGTCCTCCACGGTAAGATCGCTTCCCTGCACAAGTGGGATACCCATCTTCTGCGCCAGGAAGCTGTGCTCAAAATACGCCGAATTGTACATACCCGGAGTCAGCAACACCACGACCGGTTTGTGATCGCAGCCTTGCGGCGCAACCGACTCCAGCGTATCGAGCAGATTTAGTGGATAGTCGTCCACGGGACGTACGCGCAGACCCTCAAATACCTCAGGGAAAGTACGCTTCATCAGGTCCCTGTTTTCGAGGACATACGATACGCCCGAGGGAACACGCAGATTGTCCTCCAAAACGTAGACTTCCCCATCCCCGTGCCGGATGAGGTCCGTTCCGGTGATATGGCACCAAACGCCGCCGGGCGGGTTGATTCCGTGAATCTGCGGCCGGTACGAAGCAGCGGAGCGTATTACTTCTTCCGGAATGACCTTATCTTTCAGGATCCGCTGGTCATGGTAGATATCGTCAATGAAGGCATTCAATGCCCGAATACGTTGTTTCAGGCCGCGTTCCATTCGCTCCCACTCAGCGGCACGAACGATACGGGGGATCAGATCAAACGGAAAAATGCGCTCCGTACCGGCCGCTTCGCCGTATACGTTGAACGTAATTCCCATTTGGACCAGCAAGCGTTCCGCGGCATGCTGGCTACGCTGGAGATGTCCCTCTTCTAGGGATTGCAGCGTTTCCCACAGCAGGCGCGCTTCCGGCCGCACACCGCCTCCGGCGAAGAACATCTCATCGTGAAATGATTCGGTCTGATAGGCGTCGAAGAGCACGTTACACCTCGCTGAAAGAGCAAGTCATGGCAAAGAACCTCACGTGTATCCGGTCTATCGGGGACCAAAGCTTTACTAACACTACTGCACGCGGCGATGCTCTGTCCAATCGATAAATCTTATGACCAGCCCCCGCATATAATATTGCCTGATGGCCCTTTCTTCGCGCCGCAAGGCCCTCCAAGTTCTTGCGGCAGCACCGTTTGCCGCATACGCCGGACGCATGCCGGCAATCCGGGACATCCGCGTTATTGCCACCGCGCCCGCGGGTCTGCGCCTATCCATTGTGCGGATTCAGACCGACGTGGATGGGCTGCACGGATATGGTTGTGGAACGTTCACGCAGAGAGCAGATCTGGTAAATCTGGCAGTCGAGCGGTATCTGCATCCCTTGCTAGTTGGCAAACCCGTCGGCCCCGTGGAAGACACGTGGCACTTGGCCTACAACAGTTCCTACTGGCGAAACGATGCCGTGATGAACAATGCGCTGAGCGGCGTAGACCAGGCGCTGTGGGACATACAGGGAAAGCTCGCCGGACAACCGGTGTACCAATTGCTTGGCGGTAAGGTGCGCGAGGCTGCCGAGTGCTACGCTCACGCGGGAGGCGAAGAAATTTCGCAGGTCGTAGAGAGCGCGAAAGACCTGCAGCGGCGGGGTTTCCGGCATATCCGCGTGCAGGTGGGCGTTCCCAACCAGGCAGCTTACAGTTCAGGCGGCGGCCGATCCTACGGAGGTGGACGGGCGCCCGCCGCTATGGGGCGTCAAAATACCGGAGCCCTTCATGATGGGCCGATGTTTGAACCAGCCGCCTATATCCGCCGCACCTTACGCATGTTGGAAAAGGTTCGAGAGGAGTTGGGAGACTCCGTGGAACTTCTTCACGATGTTCATGAGCGAATCCTGCCCATACAAGCGCTACAGTTTGCGAAAGATGTAGAGCGTTTTCGACTGTTTTTTCTGGAGGATGCGGTATCCCCGGAGGATATCGGTTGGTACCGGCATATCCGCAGGCAATCGACAACGCCGCTGGCGATGGGCGAACTGTTCAACAACCCACACGAGTGGGAAGGACTAGTCCGGGAGCGGCTCATTGACTACCTGCGCATTCATATGTCCCAGGCCGGGGGCCTAACGCCTTGCCGGAAGATCGCAGCATTCACGGAAGGTTTTGGCGTAAAAACAGCTTGGCATGGTCCCGGAGATGTTTCTCCCATTGGACATGCGGCGAACCTGGCTCTCGACTTGGCCTGCCCGAATTTCGGCATCCGGGAACTGGTCCAATTTAATGAGCAGGTCCAGGAGGTGTTCCCTGGAGCACCCGTCTCCAGGGAAGGCTATCTTTGGGCCAATGAAAAGCCCGGATGGGGCATAACCCTGGACGAGAAAGCGGCGGCCAAGTATCCTTTCGGCCACATGGAAACTGGTGAGCGGCAGAGATTCCATGGAGGATGGGGCGTGGTTCGACGCAGGGACGGCGCTGTGATCAAACAATAGCCGTCTCACTGAATAACAACCTTGGCCAGGTTGGCGGGCTGATCATCAACGAAAAGGGATATATCCACTTCTCCGCTGCCGCGCAACGTGGCCGGCAATTCGATATTCACTTGGTCCAGGCCGGGAAACGACGGCTGCGGGCCGCTGTAGAGAATCGGCACAGATACCCCTTTCACGGTTGCCAATGCGCTTGAGCCGTAGCGAATTCCTGTTCCATACAATGTGAGGTAAACGGGCGCATTCTCGCTGAGTCCAATCGGTGTCGGAACGCATTCCGCGCCCGGGCAATGAAAAACAGGAACCTCTGCCTGCCGGCCGTTCACTACACGAACAGCTGTGGCTGCCGCCCAACTTCCGTTTAAAGTGAAGAGCGCTGGGGCAACGGAACGGATTACCACGGAGGCAGACTGGCGGCTTCCGTCCGGATTATCAATTTCGACAACCGCCTCACCAATGGCCACAGCGGCGGGTACGTGAAGGTTGATCTGTGAAGTAGAGCTGTAAAGGATCGTCGGATCGAAGGCTCCGCCGACGCTATCCAGGATCCGCACCCTAGATGCCGCGAAAGTACCGTAGAGGGAAGCAAGCGAATCCGGAGCGATGGCCGGCGTGGGTGCGGCCGAAGACTGAACGGCAAATCCAGGAATCACTCCATAGTAACGGGCCATCCAGTAGGGAAGAATGTAATCTATGCCTGCATTGCCAATGGTTCCCGCACCGCCCCCCGTTAGCTGGAACGGGTTGCGTTGCCAGAGGAAATCAGTGGGAGTACGAAGATCTACGGGTATTGGCTGGCACGCCTGGTCGCCGCAAACCGGCACTTTCCCCGCTAGATCGACGTAGAAATCCCGCCGCGGCCGTTTCAGCCACAAGGCCAGCAACTCTCGCGTCTCCGCATCACGCCGTATGTCAGGACCGAAAAGCGCCGCATCGATCATATTGAAGAAAGCGTTCTTGTGGTTCGCCGTATAGTTACGGGCGATCGCATAGGCACGCTCATATACGCCGCGGGAAGCAGGATCCTCAATGCGAATGAGAGAAAAGAACGTGATGTAGATGAGGTTGAATTTAAAGTAAGAACTTGTTCCGAGAGAGTCAAAGGCCACGGGCAAACTGACAGAGCTTGCCAGGCGGCTTCGTTGCGTTTCGTACACAGCACCAAAACGTACAGGATTCGTAAGCCGAGCAACCTGGAGCAAGGCAAGCTGCACATCGGGACGCAAGGCAAACGTTGTACCAGGACGGCCATCGGGCATAGGAACAGACCAGTTGTTGTTCAACAGAAAATCTGTCATCCGGGCCACGATATCTGCGATCTCTGCACGGAGCGAACTATCCGGAATCAAACTGTAGGCCGTACCTAGACCGTAGTAGACGCCGCAATATTGGTCCCTGGACGTGTTGCCGATCCAGGTCCATCCAAGCGGGGTGTTCGTGTAAACACCGTTCGCCGCTTCTTCTCCGTGAATTCCGGCTGCAAATGGAGAGCCAATAGCGATCCGGCATCTAGCCAACAGGTTCGTCCCAGTCACATCCACGAGGCCGCGAATTCCAGAAACCGCCTTCCGCGCATACTCCAAGGCAGCCGCATCACCGGTCACGCGATATCGATAGGCCTCGGCGGCCAAGTAGTGCCCGGTCCAGATAGCGGAGTCACCGCAACGGGTATAACCCGTTATCACATTGCTGGACGATGAAGCATAAAACGGATCGAGAATCGTCCCAAACGGAAGATGGCGCGTCTGTATGTTTAAGGAGATGTCCACAGCCGCGGCGTCAGAGCCGGGAAGAATCGAACTCCCGACGAACAACCACAGCATTAAGACCCGGCGGAAGTACATCTACACCAGTAATACCGCAGCCCCATCGAAACGTTCTATTTTTGAGGTAGTCCCTCACGCAATGATGAGATTTATTTACCTTCTGTTGATTGCCTTTTCGCTTCACGCCCAGAATCCGCTCGCGGCGGATCCATTCAGCGGCTCCTTTCAGAATGCGGAGATGGCGCTGGAACTTTCTCGTAAAGGTCCGGAATATTCGGGCGTTATTCGCTTTGGCGGCCAAGCTCTTCCCGTCAAAGCGAAAGCGGCAGCTGGAAAGCTGGAGGGAACGTTCATCAGCCAGGGACAGAGCTATGCCTTTCAGGCGGCGCGCAACGGGGGACAGCTGTCGTTCACGACCGACGGAACGACGCATACCTTGACCAAGGCCGGCGCACAACCGGCAGCCCCAACAACCGCAGTGCCAGTTGCTGCTGCTCCAACCGGGACTGAAGCGGCAATCGTAGGGTCATGGCAAAGTCCGCAGGGAATCGTTCGCATTTTGGCGGATGGCTCCGCCGTGATTGGCGATAAATCGCAGCAGTGGAAGCTGAACGGATCGGTCATCACATTCGAGGGAAACGGGCAAACGCTCCAGGTCCCTTTTGAGCTTTCCGGCGACACCTGGACATGGCGCTTTCCGGATGGCCATCTGGTTCTGTCCCGTCTTCCAGCCAGCGGCAACGGATCCGGCGCCGATCTTGCCAAGGCGATAGCAGGTGCATGGCAGGGGCCAAATGGGGTCGCGCAATTCAATCTGGACGGAACAGCGACCGTTGCGGGTGTGCAGTATCATTACACGGCACAAGGCAATCGGCTGACACTGACTGGATCGGATGGTACATTCCTCGCCACGGTGCAACTGGCGGGCGCTGTGATGAATTGGGCGGTCAACGGAAAAACGTTTTCTTTCCAACGCGCAGCCACGACATGGGCTGTGGGCGGAGGCGGTACAGCGGCCGTTCCGCCGGAATTGGTGGGCCGATGGTGCGAGTCGACAAACATCAACAACAACACCGGGAATTATGGGCGCAGCACCTGTATTGTCTTGCTGGCAGACGGAACCTATCAGTACCAGTCGGATTTTGATGCCAATGGGCAGACGGCGGGCGGAGCTTACGGAACCGGGAGAGCAGGTGGCGATACCGGTACATGGACGGCCACAGCGGATACTATCACCTCGCGATCCCCGAAATCCGGCGTACGCACATTTAAACTGGAAAAGCGGAACCACCCAAAAACCGGGGATCCGATGATTGTGCTGGACGGCAAAGAATACACGACGGCATTTCAGAAAGCGCCCTGGCCCTAAACGGACTGTTTCTCCAGAATCCAGGGACCAGTCGCACTCCCCTAAACACAATCAGTCCCCGCCGTTCCCATTTTTATAGGGCCACGAGAGAACATTCCGCTTTGTCATGCCCGTGCCTTTATACTACTGTCATGAAAACGTCCCGCCGCCGTATCCTGCAAGCCAGTGCACTCGCGCCTGCCGCCGCCGCTGCCGCAGCGCCCGCCGCCCAACGTACCGCAACAACGCCTTCATCGCTTTATGCGAGCCTGGGCGTCAAACCCGTTATCAACGGCGTGGGAGTCGTCACCGTATTGGGCGGGTCGCTCATGCCTCCGGAAGTTGTCCAGGCCATGGAAGAAGCTTCCCGGTATTTTATTCCGCTGCCCGAGTTGGAAAAAAAGGTGGGAGCGCGTATAGCGGAACTGCTGCATGCGCCCGCGGCCATGGTCACTTGCGGCGCTGCATCCGCTATTACCATAGGCACGGCTGCATGTCTCTCCCAGGGGGACCCGGCGAAGTTACGTCAATTGCCGGGACGAGACGGAATCAAATATGAAATTATTCAGCAAAAGAGCCATCGTACCGGTTACGAGCACCAGATGGAACTCTGCGGCGCCAAAATCGTATCCGTGGAATCTGCCTCGGAGTTGGAGTCGGCGATCAACGAACGCACCGGTATGCTTTTCTTCCTGAATAAAGCAGAACCGCTAGGCCAGATTAACGCCGAACAGTTTGTAAAAATCGGCAAGGCTCGGGGGATCCCGACCATGAACGACGCCGCCTCCGACGCAACACCGAAGGAAAATCTTTGGAAGTACACCAAGATGGGCTTCGACCTGACCATCTTCTCCGGCGGCAAGGCATTACGCGGTCCGCAGTCCAGCGGCTTATTGCTGGGGCGGAAGGACCTTATTGACGCCGCCTATCCGGCAATGTCGCCGTTCGCAGGAATCGGTCGCGGAATGAAGGTTGGCAAGGAAGAACTCTGCGGCCTACTTGCCGCTGTCGAACGATACCTGAAAGCGGATCATCAGGCCGAATGGAAGGTTCTGGAAGGTCGCGTTAGCTCCATCCGGGCGGCACTGCAGAGTGCCAAGGGCGTGCGTACGGAGCGGCATATCCCTGTCATTGCCAATGAGGTACCTCACGTTACCGTGCACTGGGATGAGGCGGCGCGGGGCCTGTCATCCCAGCAGGTTACCGAGAAATTGCTGGCCAGTGACCCGCCCATCCATGTTCAACGTCCCGGGAAAGGCGAACTGCTGATCTCGGTATGGATGATGCGAGGCGACGAACATGAGATTGTGGGCCGCCGCCTCCGCGAGATCTTCTCCGCCTAACGCAGTGAGCCGGACGGCGTTATGACCTCCGCTTTCAGGTACGGCCGCAACGCCTCCGGCACCACCACTGATCCGTCCTTCTGTTGATAATTCTCGACAATCGCCACCCAGGTGCGGCCCACGGCCAGACCGCTCCCATTCAACGTGTGTGCGGGTTCGGACTTGCCCTTGCCGCTCTTGCATCGAATAGCGGCGCGCCGCGCTTGAAAAGCCTCAAAACTGGAGCAGCTCGAGATCTCCTTATAGGCATTCTGTCCGGGCAACCAGACTTCCAGATCATACGTTTTGGCCGACGAAAAGCCCATGTCGCCCGTGCAAAGCAATACACGCCGGAAGGGCAGCCCCAACTTGTCCAGAATGTTTTCCGCATGGCTGGTGAGCAGTTCCAACTGCTCTTGGCTCTGGTCAGGTCGGCAGAACTTTACCAGCTCTACTTTCTGAAACTGATGCTGGCGGATAATGCCGCGCACATCGCGTCCATGGGCTCCCGCTTCGCTCCGGAAACAGGACGTGAAAGCACAATAGCTGACCGGCAGCAGATCACCGTCTAGCGTCTCGTCGCGATGGAGATTCGTCACCGGCACCTCGGCCGTGGGCGCAAGGTAATAGTCGGTCCCTTCCAACTTGAAAAGGTCCGCAGCGAACTTTGGCAACTGGCCGGTACCATAGAGGCTGACGCTATTGACCACAACCGGCGGGAACACCTCGGTGTAGCCGTGTTCCTGCGTATGTGTGTCGAGCATAAAGTTGACCAATGCCCGTTCCAGCTTCGCGCCCAGCCCCATGTACACCGCGAAGCGCGCACCCGTAATCTTCGCCGCCCGCTCAAAGTCCAATATGCCCAACGCCGGCCCTAAATCCCAATGCGCCTGCGGCTCGAAGTCAAACGCCGGCGGCGTTCCGCGCTTGTGAATCTCCACGTTGTCATCCGCGGAAGCACCCACCGGAACGCTCTCGTGCGGCAGGTTGGGTACACCGGAAAGTACCTCGTAAAAGCGTGCATCCACTGCTTTCGCCGTCTCTTCTAATTCAGCGATCCGGTCACCGATGCCACGAACCTTCGCCTGCTGAGCCGTGGTGTCCTGCCCCGATTTCTTCAACTTCGCAATCTCCGCAGACTCCGCATTCCGCTGTGCCTTTAGCGTTTCTGACTCTGTCAGAACCGCGCGACGCTCCTGGTCCAATTCCCGATAGGACGCGACGTCCAACGCAAAGCCGCGGGTCGCCAACCGCGCGGCAATGGCGTCCAGATTGCCGCGAAAGTAAGATAGTTCATGCACTCTCTCATGCTATCGAAAAACCGCAGTTGGATAATCCTCGCGGGCCTCGTCGCCCTGCTCGTCACCTCGTGCAGCCGCAAACGGGAGAACATCGATCAAGCAGCCATGACGCCGCAGGAGTCCCTCGCCGCTATCAAGCTCTCTGAGGACTTCACGGTGGACCTGTTCGCCACCGAACCGTATGTAGTGGACCCAGTCGATATGGCTTGGGACGAGAACGGAAAGATTTACGTCGCCGAAATGCTGGACTACCCCGACGACCCTCCTCCGGGCAAGCCGGTTCGTAGCCGCGTACGCGTGCTGGAAGACAAGAATAACGACGGGGTGATCGACTCCAGTTATATCTACGCCGAAAACCTCCTACAGGTCAGTGGTCTGATGCCGTGGAAAGGCGGACTAATTGTGGGAGCGGCCCCCGACATTCTGTTCCTGAAAGATGCCGATGGGGACGGAAAAGCAGAGGTGCGGCAGGTACTATATACAGGCTTCCCAACTGTCAATCCGGAGGGACGAATCACCAATTTCAAGCTCGGGATCGATAACTGGATCTATGCGGCCAATAATGGCGCCGACGCCAAAGTGACGCAACCGGGCAAGGCAGGAGAGCCGCTATTGCTGCGCGGCGCCGATATGCGATTTAACCCTGTCACGGGTGTGGCCGAGCGCGCCTCCGGACCTGCGCAATATGGCCTGACAATGGACGATTGGAACAACCGGTTCATTACGCAAAATACGGTCCACCTCCGGCAGGCCATGGTGCCCGCAGAGTACCTCGGTCGGTCGCAGTATCTGGAGGTCGGCGCCGTGGCGCAAGACATTTCGCCGGATGGAAAAGGCCAGACGCCCATGTTCCCGCTGACTAAACCGCAGCAATGGCGCGTGCAACGGACAGCCCTTCGGCAGGAGCGCTACAAAGAAACCAATCCAGACCGCGTCGAACACTTGCAGGGTTACTTCACCGCGGCTTCGGGCTCCGTCGTCTATAACGGCGACGCCTGGCCGGAATCCTACTACGGCTCCATCTTCACCGGCGACGTCAGCGCCAATTTGGTCCGAAGGGAAACCCTGGAACCAAAGGGAGTTACGTTCCTCGCCAAGCCGGTAAAGGAGGGCACTGAATTCCTGGCCTCCACCGATATCTGGTTCCGGCCGGCCCATTTCGCCAACGCGCCGGATGGAAATTTCTATGTCCTGGACATGTACCGCGAGTACATTGAAACTCCGGAGTCCATTCCCGAAGAGATCAAGAAAGGGCTCAACTTCTGGAGCGGCGACGACAAAGGGCGCATCTACCGCCTAAAATCGAAGACGCCTCGCAAACAGCGTTCATTGACAGTACAACTCGGCAAGCTCTCTTCTCTGGAATTGATTCCGCTTTTGGAAGAGACGAATGGCTGGCACCGTGACACCGCACACCGCCTGCTGTTCGAACGCCAGGACAAGTCCATCGTGCCCCAACTCACGGCGCTCGCGGCCAACTCGAAAGTGCCACAGGCACGTCTTCATGCGCTCTATCTATTGCAGGGACTCGGCGCATTGCAGCCGACAGCCGTCGCCAATGCGCTAAAAGACCCCGAGGCTCCCATCCGCGAACACGCTATAAAGATGAGCGAAGCGTTTCTGGGAACAGCGCCCGCGCTCCGCGACCAGTTGTTTTCCATGGCCGCCGATCCGGCGCTGCGAGTTCGCTACCAACTGGCCTATACGCTCGGCTTGATCGACACGCCGGCAGCTCGACAACTCCTCGGCAAGCTCATTGCCGAACACGGCGAGGACCGTTGGTTCCGGACTGCCGTCCTTACTTCGGTCGCCAACAAACCGGCCGACTTCCTCCGTGTACTGCAATCTCAGAAAAAGGGATTGGAACATGCTGACTTTCTACAGCAGCTTTCGCAGGTCATCGGCGCGCGAAAGGACAGGGGCGAGATCGAAACGCTGCTTGCCGTTGCGGGCAACGAACCCGCGGCATACAATGGGCTCGCCCGCGGTTTAAAACTTGCCGGAGGCCCGCGCATCGTTTCCCCCAAGGCGGAAGCCTCATTCCGTCAAATCTTTGCGTCTGCGCCCGAGTCAGTGCAACAAGCGGCATGGACCGCCGCGGCCGGCTTCGATATGCCTGGAATTTTCGCCAAGGCGCTCGCCGATGCCGCAAATGACGCGCTGGCACAGAATCCGCGCATCGCGGCGATTCGCGCACTAAACGGCGTCGATGCAGCCAAGTCGCTTCCTGTCCTCGAAAAGATCCTCGCCGGTAATCCCACACCGGAAGTGCAGGCCGCGGCCATAGCTGCCATTGGCAGTACGGGCGATCCGAAGGCGCCGGCAATGATTCTTTCCTCCTGGAAGACGCTACGCGCTGATGCGCGCACCCGCGCCGTGGGCGCTCTGGTTTCGCGTAAAGAATGGATTCCCAAGCTCCTCGCAGCGGTAGAGAGTAATCAAGTGGAGGCCGCCGGCGTAGATGTGGGAGCCCAGGCCCGATTGCTGGAAAGCAGCGATCCGGAACTCGTCAAGAAGGCGCGCTCTCTCTTTACAACAGCTAATTCCGACCGTGCCAAAGTCATGGCCGACTACAGAGAATCGGCAGCCGGAACGGGCGATGCACAACACGGAAAAGCTGTTTTTGAGGAAAATTGCGCCCGTTGTCACATGCCCCGCAAACAAGGCGGTCGGGTCGGCCCGGATCTCTCCGGCGTCAACAACAAAACACGTGAAGAACTGCTCAAGGCAATCCTGGATCCGTCCGCCGCTATCGAACCGCGCTTTGTAAACTACATGGTCACGACAAAGGACGGTCAGGTCTTCGACGGCGTGATTGCCAACGAAACGCCAGCCGCCATTACGCTACGAGGAGGAACAGAGGACGGGGACCAGACGATTCTCCGCCGCAATGTCGCCGAGGTCCGGGCGTCGGCCATCTCATTGATGCCCGAAGGCTTGGAAAAATCGATAAACAAAAAGGATATGGCGGATCTGATCAGCTATCTGCGGGCCGGCCTCTAGTCGAGTTCTACGCGATCCATAGCCAAAAACTCTTTAATGTGCTCGTGTTGCGACTCGTCGAGCCGCGACACGGGCCCAAAGTAGATCACTTGCCCTTGGTGCAAAATCACAACCTTGTCCGCCACTTTTCGCATCAACTCCAGGTCGTGGGTCACCACGGCCGACGTCAAATGCAACTGCTGCTTGAGCCGCAACATCAGATTGCCCAAATGATCGCTCATGATCGGATCAACCATCGTCGTCGGTTCATCGTAGAGGATGCATTCCGGCTGTGCCGCCAGCGCGCGCGCAATGGCGACGGCCCGTTTGTACCCGGTGGATAGATCCGTAGGATATACATCCCGGTAGTCGCCAAGATCCACCAGATCTAGGAGGCCTTGCACCACGTCCTCCTTGTTCTGCACATCGTAGTCTTCCCGTAGTTCCAAGGAAAACTCGATGTTCTCGCCGACCGTCATCGAATCAAACAACGCGCCCGACTGAAAAACCATCGTCACTTTTTTCCGTATCTGACGCAATTCCGCTTCGGCAAAATCCGTGATGTCCTGGTGGGCAACGATCACCCGTCCCTTGTCGGGCTTTAGGAAGCCCATTATGTGCCCGAGACTTACGCTCTTGCCCACACCGCTGCGGCCGATGATCGCCACAGTCTCCCCGGAATCAATATAAAAATTCGAATCGACTAAAACAGGCCTGTCGAACGTCTTATACACGTGCCGGAATTCGATGTAGTGGGGAAACTCCTGCTGTGGGGTCATTTAACTCCGCAACGCCTCCCACTGTCCGGGCGTGTTGACATTCACCAGGACATCCTCGTCTGCGGGAATCGTCAAAACATGGATTTCCCGCAGCGCATCTTTCACCCGCCGTCCGCCGCGGGCGAAGAAATCTCGCAGTGCCGGCAAATCTCCGGAGTGGTAAACGCCGCACAACGGTTCCAACCCGCCATCCGCGTGAACCGGTACAGTAGTCCGTCCCGCCAATCTTGCGGCGGTCAGCAATTGGATCAGAAAACCGGAATGCAATCGAGGCAAATCCACGGCGACAATCACGCTCCATTCGGCGGCTCCGTCTTCCAGCGCGGTCAGAATACCACCCAGCGGGCCCTCGCCGGGCCAACGATCGGCAATCACGGGCAAGTCAAGCTCTTCATAGCGGCCGGCCGGGGCAACGATCGAGCATGGTCCGGCAACCGCCGCCGCCACAACACTAGCAACGCGCATCGCCAATGGGATACCTCGATCGAGCAACATTGCCTTATCCCGTCCCATTCGCCGGCTTGCGCCTCCCGCGAGTATGTAACCAGCCGTTCCACCCGGTTGCCTGCCCGCCATGAGAAAATCATAGCATCGGCGTGTTCGCCGATCGCCGCCACTTGAAGGTGTATAATCATTGCGACTGCAGAATGTTTTGAACAAATCGGCTCAGTTTTGTTTACTAACCGGCATGCTGGCCTTCACTCCGACATTTGCCGCCGACACTGCTCCGCTTGCCGCGGAAGAAAATGTGCGTATTGAGATTCGGGCCGATAAACGAACTGGGCGATTAGTGAGGCGGGTGATTGTAGAGCCGGCGGTATTGGTTGGGAAACCGGTAGCTCCTTCGGCGCCCAATTCCCCGGCAGTCGGACCCGTGCCGCTAGCGAAAGACCGGAGAATCAACCAGGCGGTGGAACAGGCAGCCAAGCAGTATGATTTGGACCCGCTGCTGGTGCACGCCGTTATTCAGGTGGAAAGCGGTTACAACCAATTTGCAATCTCTCCGGTTGGCGCTCAGGGATTGATGCAACTCATGCCAGCAACCGCAAAATCGCTTGGGGTACGAAATTCATTCGATGTAGAAGAGAACATTCGTGCCGGTGTCCGCCATCTGAAGGAGCTGAAAAACACCTACAAAGATGATCGGCTAGCCTTGGCCGCCTACAATGCCGGCGCCGGCGCCGTGAACAAGTATCAGTGGATTCCACCCTACGCGGAAACGCAGGAATACGTTTACAAAGTGGGCAAGAAGTATGGGGAGGCCCGTCGCGCGGCGGCGAAAACCGTCGTGGCGGAAACCGCTCCTGTTGCACCGAAACAGAACGAGAGTTCCGTGGAGGAAGCGCAGACCCGGCCCGTGGAAGCCTACGTGGACGCAGAGGGACGGCTGCATATGCGGACGAAATAAATGCGCCACTATTCACAATCGGGGGCTTGGCCTGCGGCAGCGCTCCTGATGTGTCTTTCCGGCTCGCTACAAGCCGAAAACTTAGTCTTGCAGGACGTGCGCCACTGGACGCAGAATGGCATCACGCGTATCGCCGTTCAACTCAGCGGGCAAGCCGAAGTGCGCCGTGACCGGTTATCTAAACCGGAACGATACTTTTTTGATTTTCAGCAAACGCAACCCAATAAAAAGGGGATGCAGACAATTGCGGTGGGCGATTCGCTCGTACGGCAGATTCGCATTGCCGAGGCGAAACCGGGCGTGGCGCGGGTGGTCTTAGATCTGATAGATCAGGCTGAAGTCACAACCTCCGAATTGTCCAACCCTTACCGGCTCATGATTGAGGTAAAAAAGCCCGGCTCCTCCGCGGCCCCGCCTCCTGAGCATCCGGTTGTATCGACATCCCCGTTCACGTTGCAGGCGGCTCCCGTTCGCGCTGTCGTTCCGCAGCCCACCCAGTCAGTGGCGCAGCGTCCCGCTACCTCTCGCTATCGTCCATTCCCTCCGCCTCCAACGCGCCCCTTTGCCGATGTCTCATTGCTTTTGCCCCTCGCACCCAACCTTACGCCATACCGCAAAGCAGCACTCCCGGCTCCTCCTATCGTGAGCTTCCCTCGCCAGTACCGTGGAACATCTCTCGCGAAGACAGTCCATGCGAGCGTGGGAATACCTACCGCTCCGGGGCCAACGCCGGCACCCGTTGCGCGCCCACCCCAGTCGCAACAGCCCGCACAAGCCGCGCGCCGCGGCTCGACAGGTACAAACTCCATGACGCGAGCCCTGGGATTGAAAATCCGCCGTGTGGTTCTGGATCCGGGACACGGGGGGCATGACCAGGGTTCGTCCGGCCCCACGGGACTTCTGGAAAAAGAGTTGGTGTTGGACGTGGCGCTCCGTCTTGGAGAGCTGATTTCGGCCAATCTCGGCAGCGAAATCGTATACACGCGCAGCGATGACCACTTTGTACCGCTCGAAACCCGCACAAAAATCGCTAACGACAGCAAAGCAGACCTCTTCGTATCGATACATGCCAATTCGTCCGTGATTCGCTCGGTCACGGGCGTGGAGACTTACTACCTCAGCTTTACGACCTCCAAGGAAGCGCTTGACGTAGCCGCGAGGGAAAACGCGACGAGCGAACGGAGCGTCTTCGAACTCAGGGACCTGCTGCAGAAGATTGCTCTCCAGGAAAAAGTGGAGGAATCACGCGACTTCGCGACCCGTGTCAATGGGGCGCTGTATCGAGTGTGGGGACCCGCCGGCGCGACCAGAAATCGGGGGGTCAAGAAGGCCCCGTTCGTCGTTTTGATTGGGGCCTCCATGCCGTCGATTCTCACCGAGATCGGATTTATTTCCAATCCTCACGACGAAAAGGAATTGCGGAAAGCGGAAACCAGGCAAAAGATCGCCGAGGCGCTCTACAAAGGCATCGCTCAGTACGCTGACTCTCTCAGCCATTTCGCGGTGGCCAGCCGAGGCAAAGAAGACTAGTTTATTGCCGCGGGGTTAGGCCGTTACCACGCGGCCATGCACGACTCGGTTCCGGCCTAACCGCTTGGCCTCATAGAGCGCATCATCGGCCAGCTTCAGCAACTCCTGGCAGTCAACCGGGCCAGAACCGGATTGGCTGGCAACGCCGAAACTCGCAGTAACCAGCAGTTCCCTGCCCAAGGCCTCCACGGGAGTATCGGCGATTTGCCGGCGGAGCATTTCCGTAAACTCCGGCAGTTCTTCGGGACTGCGGCGGGAGACAACCAGAAACTCTTCCCCACCGTACCGCGCCAACAAGTCCGTACCTGCGAGAGCACCGTTCAGCCGTTGCGCCGCAGCCACCAGAACGGCATCGCCAGCAGGATGGCCAAATGTGTCGTTCACCGACTTAAATTTGTCCAGGTCCAACATGATCAGGCTGAGGGGGCCCGGCTCCGTGGAATAACGGTCCAAGACCTCCGTAATGTAACGGCGGTTCTTCACACCCGTCAAGGCATCGTGTGTTGCCTGATGTCGCAGGGCGGCCTGTGCCTTTAACAATTCATCCTGCAGATCGATAATACGTCGGCCTGCTCGCAAACGAACGTTCAACTCCTGTTGATCGAAGGGCTTGACGACATAGTCGTCGGCGCCAGCGGTCATCCCCTCAATCACGTCTTCTCTCTGCGTTCGTGACGTCAGCAAAAGGATATACGTGTAGGGCTCTACCCCTTTTTCGCGCACTAAACGGCACACTTCAGGCCCGGTCAACCCGGGCATCATCCAGTCGAGAATCGCCATCCGCGGCGCATCAGGGTGCTGCAGAACTTCCCACGCCTGATTACCATCCGCCGTCGCGATCACCTGATAGCCCCACTTCTTCACAATGCTTTCCAGCAGGTGCCGGGAAACATTGCTGTCGTCTGCGATCAGGATTCTCATATGTGGTCCGTGATGAGAATGCACCTATAAGTACCTATCGACCATTTCGGCCAATTCTAGACATGGTTTTCGGGCCGGACTTGCCTGCACAACCCCCCGCCTTCGTACCCCGTTCCAGATCTCTTCTAGCATACGTCTCCCTCCTTGCCCATTCCAATTGGATTTCACTTCTTTTTTCCAATCAGAACTAGCCGCAGAAAAGTACTATTGGTGCTGATTTTTATTTCAGATTCCACGCTATCCTCAAGTGTTTCATCCATTTCCTTTTTTTTCGCCTATGATGAAAGAGCATGCCCCAAATGGAAAATTCTGTTCTGGTCCCGATGGTGGTCGAGCAGACCTCGCGCGGTGAACGTGCCTACGACATCTACTCGCGCCTGCTCAA
>DASTML010000196.1:0-4162 GCA_035714175.1 Bryobacteraceae bacterium
ACGCTCGATGGCCTGGCGTACCTCCGCACAACGAGCCACCATCTTGGCTAGATCCCCGTCTTCGGATTTCCGGAAGGGGTGGAGAAGGCTCTCGGCCTCGTCTACCCGTTCCTGTTTGAGTAGTTCTCCGGCTTCGCGGACAGCGCGTTCCAGGCGCTGCTTTTCCGCAAGCGCCTTCCGGCCCGCTTCGGCTTCTTCGACAGCCGCGAGGATCTCGGGAGGATCGTGCAATCGTTGCGCGGCATCCCGGAGCAATTGCAACGCGTCGTCAAATGACGCGTGCTGCATGAATCCTTTTGCTTTAAGGACAAGTTGCTCCACTTCACGCCGGCGTTCCTGCGTGTCGAAGGCGTGCTGCACGCGCGCCATGATCTCGCGAGCACGCTGGTTTGTGGGGTCAACAGCAAACGCCTGGCGCACCAATTCGTTGGCGCCTTCGTAATCCTTCTGTCCAACCAGCTTCGCTGCCGCTTCCGCAAGTTCCTGCGCCTTTTTATACTGCCCGACGGAGTTGCGCGCGTCTTCCAGCAAGTGGCGAATTTCGGTATTCGCCGAGTCGAGGCTTAGCGCTTTCTCAAAAGATTGAATGGCCTCGGCATAACGGCGCTGCGAAAGTTGCTCTTCGCCTGTTTTGCGAAGCGCGCCCACCTTCGGTTGGATCGCCTGTTGTTGTGCGGACCGCTGGATGCGCTCGCGCAGTTGGCGCGCCTCGACGTGCATAGGGTCGAGTTCGATGATGCGGCGAACAAGCCGCTGGGCTTCGTCCGGTTTATCCTGCTCCAGCAACAGGCGCGCATCCGGAAGCAGTTCATTGGCTCGCTGCCGTCGCAGATCGAGGAGAATGGGCCCGACGTCGAGTTGGAATTCGTGGAGACTCTGATAGCGAAGGTCTCGATCCTTCGAAAGCGTCCGCATGATCATCTGGCTGAGAGCTTCCGGGCAATCCGGAACCAGAGTGGACGGGGCGGGCGGTTCGACCGATGTGATGCTGTAGAGAATCGCTGGCGTGGAAGTTCCTTCAAACGGGAAGCGGCCAGTAATGAATTCGTAGTAGATGACGCCAAAAGCCCAAATATCGCAGAGTGCGTCGACCTCGGCGTCCCGGAACTGTTCCGGGCTCATGTAGTTGAGCGTACCGACGAGAAAGCCGGCCTTCGTGAAACGCGTTGTATCGTTCCGTGTGAGGCGGGCAATGCCAAAGTCCATCAGCTTGACGACGTTCTCGCGCAGCACCATGACGTTGCTGGGCTTGATATCGCGGTGGATGACGCTGTTCTCATGCGCGCAGTTGAGGCCTGCTGCGACCTGCTGCATGATCTCAACTTTTTCCAGGATGGAGAGCGGCTTGCGGTCCCGGATTATTTTCTGGAGGTCCTCGCCTTCGAGGTACTCCATGACCAGGAATTGCGAACCGTTGTCTTGACCAAACTCGTGGATGGTGACCAGGTTCGGGTGATGAAGGTTGCCCGCGGTGGTCGCCTCCATCTTGAACCGTGTGAGAAACTCCGGATCATTCGCGTCCGGCAACAGTACTTTGATGGCGACAACGCGCCCCACCATTGGATCGAACGCGCGGTAGACGCGACCGAACCCGCCGCGGCCAATCTCCATCTGGATTTCGTATCGGCCGATTCGTTCGCTCATCGCGAGGCTCCGCCTCTACAGACACACGACCGCCGAAGGCCAGGAGGAAGGGAATACAGCACCCCCTCCGCGAACGTCATCGTTGCACGGGGGAAGATCACGGGGAAAGAGTTTATGATACCGCTACCAGGAAACGCGCAGGATATAGAAAGATTGTGGCAGAATTCGGACGGATTACGCTTTAAGAAAAGTAGGCCGCTTGTCAGGGTTCTGAACACTCCCGTACCATGACAGGTACAGTCTCACCAAACTGAACCATGATTTCAAGGATGATTTTTATGAAGAATATGCTTCGCGCGGCCTGTTTGCTAACGCTAGGAGCGGTTGGCTTACCGGCGCAGACGGCATCCGTGGTCCGGTCCGGCAGCTATGAGGTGGGCGGCTTTGTGGGAGCCAGCTATGGCATTGACGATTTCCGCTGGATGGGCGGAGCCAATGTGACGTACGCCGTCAACAAGTACATTCTGCCGTATGCCGAATTCAGCTATTTCCCCGGCATCGGGCGTAAGCAGACGAGAACGATTCCAGGGCTTTCGCAGCCCATTAATATTAGCTACAACATTCCGCTTTCCGACTTCCATGGCGGCGTGCACATCCGGATGCCGATCCGCGAGTTCCCGATTGTTCCGTACGGCGTTTTCGGCGCCGGCATGATTCATGCGCCGGAACGGCAGTTCAATGTGGATGTGGAGGGAATTCCGGTCGCATTCACATCCGCGGCTTCCACCGACGCAGCCATCAACTTCGGCGGTGGACTGCGCTACTACATCAACCAGCGCTTCGGGATCCGGGCGGAAGCCAAGGCCTACAAACCAACTGGTCAATTCAAGGAGACGTTCGGCAAGGTGGAGTTCGGGTTCTTTATCCAGCTGCGGTAGCCGGGATGGCAGTACAAACAAAACGCTCGCCGAAGCGAAAGCTTGGCGAGCGTTTTTTATTGCATGGAATTTTCTGGCGGTGAGGGTGGGATTCGAACCCACGGTACCCTTTCGGGTACGGCGGTTTTCGAGACCGCTCGATTCAACCACTCTCGCACCTCACCGCGCCTGCGGACAGCCCTTATTATAGCAGTTTCCCAGCTCTACAAGCGGAGTCTCCGGACTTAGTAGTCGGTCATTGCGCGGCCGGGTATACCCGCGCGAAGGGCATTGAGAACGGCTAAAATGTCGATGGTCTCCTGCAAAAGCGCCCCCTGGGTGGGCGTCAGGTGACCCGCGGCTGCCAGCGCCATGCAAATCCCGCTGAGCGCCATACCGCCGACCGCGCTCTGCAGTGCCACAGTACGCATACGGCGGCCGATATGAAGAAGTTGGTCCACGCGGCGAAGGGACGGCGCGAGGATGGCAGCGTCGGCCGCCTGGACGGCGATTTCCCCCCTGTCGCCGAGGGCAATCCCCACGGTCGCGGCCAGCAGCGCCGGCGCATCGTTGATGCCGTCCCCGACATATAACACGGGATCATTCGCCGCAATATCCTTGACGAATTGAAGCTTTTGCTCTGGGCTCTGCCCGAAATAGACTTCGTTGATACCAGCCCAATCGGCCAGATAGCGGACTTCGCCCTCTCGGTCCCCGGAAAGAAGCACGACGCGCGTTCCACCGTGCCGCGTGGCCAAATGCCGGACAAACTGCCTGGCATCTTGCCTTGGCCGATCCCGAAACCGGATCAGCGCCGCGAATTCGCCGTTGAGGAGAATCACGCACTCCAACCCAGCCTCCTCGGCCGGCAAGGAAAGGCCAAGAGCAGCGGCGCGCTTTCGTCCAGTCACTTCAATGTGGATCCCATCCGCCACGCCGAGCAAACCCTGCCCGGGCTTCTCATGCACCTCAGTAACCTCAACAACTGGAAGGTGCGCGCCAGCTTCCACGACGGCGGCGGCAAGCGGATGCCTGGAGTAGCGCTCCAAACTGGCGGCTAATGACAAAATCCGGTCTTTCGACTTGTTGCCGCTGGGGATAATCTCCGTCACAACCGGCGTTCCGTAAGTCAAAGTTCCTGTCTTGTCAAAAACGAACACCCGGCAGTCGTCGATCGCCTCCAGAGCCGCGACGCGGCGAACTAGGATACCGTGCTGGGCAGCGAGAGAAATCGCCCCAATTACGGCAACAGGGATGGCAATGAGAAGAGGACAGGGAGTAGCGACAACGATGACGGCGAGAAACCGGCCGGGCTCTCCACTCACGGTCCACGCCAACACAGCCAATCCAAGCGCCAATGGGGTATACCAGGCGCCGAGACGTTCCGCAATACGCCGGATCCGGGGCTGATTCGCCTCCGTCTCCCGGACCACCTGCATGATCTGCTCGTACCGCGACTCGGAAGCGGGCTTCGAGGCCGCAATGGTCAAGGCTGTATCGCCATTGATTGCACCCGACAAGACGGCGGACCCGATGGACTTTGCAAGCAGGTACGGTTCGCCGGTCAGGTAGGCTTCGTTCATACTGCCCCGGCCCGCAACTACCACTCCGTCAACGGGGCACGCTTCATGCGGAAAGACGATGAGTTGGTCCCCGATTGC
>DASTML010000197.1:0-23830 GCA_035714175.1 Bryobacteraceae bacterium
GCCTTCATCGCCGGACCGACCACGTTCTCATCCACGTCGCAGATGATCGGAATTCGGACATCAGGCAATTCCCCAAACCATTTGGCTAGAGTCTTGCCCCGTCCGCCGACGCCCATGAGGCAGATATTTACCGTGTCACTCTTCGCCGCCAACGAAGCGGCGGTGGCGGCGAAGGCGAATTCCCTCCGGTTCATGGCCGCCTCCTTAGAAAGCAAAACGCGCGTTCAATTGGATTTCACGCGCTCCGCTGGTGCTGTTGATACGGCCAAAGTTGGCGGACTCGATGTTGGTGTCTGGATTGCCGTAGTTGGTGTGGTTGAGCGAATTGAACAAATCCGCGCGGATCTGGAAGCGGTAGCGTTCCTTCACCACGAAGTTCTTGCCGAAACTCACGTCCGCATTCCAACGGCCCGGTCCACGAAGCGAGTTGCGGCCCACGTTGCCCAGACGGATGGCGTTCCCGAGGTTGTTCTCCGGTACCGGCGCGAACGCCGCGCGGTTCAGATAGACCAGGGTGTCGCGATAGTCGCCGAGGATCGCCTGTCCGCCGAGATAGTCCGGGCGCGTCCCAACAATGCCTGTCGGATGCGAAAGGCTGATCGGAGAACCGCCCTGCGCGGTAAAGATGCTCGACACCTGCCAGCCGCCGAACGCATTCCGCACCAGTCCGTTTGTGTTCTTAAGTTCCGGCAGTTGATAGACCGCGTCAATGTTCAAGACGTGGAGCACGCTGCCGTCGGAAGGAGCCCGATTGGGGCGCAGATTGTTGAAGTCCGGCGAATTTGTTGCGGTCCAACCGATGTCTCCTGCGCCGTATGCCATCGCCTTCGACCAGGTGTGGTGGAGGTTCGCGGTCAGCTTGCTCGACATGCGGGAACGAAGGGAGGTCTGCCAGGAGTGGTACCAGGTGCTGTCGGCGTTGTCCCAATAGTCCATGCGCGCGAACGCCGGATTCGGACGAATGCCGGTGAGCGGGTTCACTTCATTCGCCTGCCGGCTGGTGTGCCATTTGACTCCCCGGTTCCCGGCGTACGCGGTCTCCAATGCGAGTCCGCGGGTGAGCTCACGCTGGTATCCCAGGTACATGTTGAGAGCGTAAGGGGAGACGATCTGCGGATTGATCACGCGCGGTGAACCACCGCTGGCGCCGCCGGAGACGATCTTGAGCACGTCTTCGTTATATTGCGGATACTTCAGGTTGAACTGCAGAGCCTCGGCCCGGCTGAAGGCCGACCGGAAGGGATCGGTCAATGAGTTCTGAACGGTCTGGGTAACGGTCTCTCCCGCCAAATTGGAGAACATGGTGCTGAACCCGGCGCGAATGACATTCCGGCCGCCGCCGTCCGGGTTGTAGCTGAACCCGATGCGAGGGGCAATGTTGATCGCGTCGCTGTCATAGGGATTGTCAACGGGCCGGATCGGCGTGTGTTGGAAGGTGGTGAAACTGATGAAGCCGCGATTGTAGGAGTGTGGCGGTCCGCCGTTGGCGCCCCGTGCGACATAGTTCCCGAAGTAGTCGTTGCGGATGCCGATGTTCACGACCAGTTTCTTGTTCACGCGGAAATCGTCCTGCGCAAAAATCCCCCATTCACGCGACTTCGCCGTGTAGAGGTCGGTGCCAAACGTCATCTGAACCAGGTTCGGGATGTTCGCCAGCAGATCCGCCTCGTTCTGGAAGCGGATATCGGGGTTCTCGATGTTGGCCCGTCCGATGGACCGCCAGAAGTGCACGCCGCCAAACTTGAGCGAGTGACGGCCGGTGATAACCGCGAATTTCTGGTCAAAGGAGTGATTCGGCGCACCCAGAGTGATGATCTCACCGCAACCGCTAAACCCGAGAGCGTTGAGGCAGGGAATGCGCCGGCCTCCAAACTTGCCTTCGGCCTTATTGGGATCCATAACATTAAAAATGGCGTCCAGGCGGTCTACGACGTTCTTGTTGTAACCATAGCGGCTTTCCGAAGTCCAGCGGCTTCGGAAGTACGTAACGATGGCGGAGGTCCGATCCGTTACTCCGGTGAACTCGCGGGAATTGATAGGCTGCAGGCGTGGTTGAGAACGCGTGGGGCGGAATCTGGTAAGGGTGACGGAAGCCGTCATGTGGTCGCTAATATGCCAGTCCGGCTTGATGACCATATGATTGTCTTCATTCTTGAGCGAGCCGGCGCCAATGAACTGGCCAGTCGCGCCCGCCGCGTTGTGCGGCTGATTGGGCAATGGAAACGTGTCAAGAATGGTTTTGAACGCAGGAACAGCCCGCAGCATGTCATCGCGCAGGCGCTGGGTGGGGACGTTGCCGGAGACGGCAGCAAACGCTCGCTCCCGATAGCCTTCGAAAACGAAGAATCCGAAAAGCCTGTTCTTCAGGATGGGTCCGCCAAATGAACCGCCGAACTGGTTAAAAGTGACGCCGGGTTTGGAGGCCAGGAACTGTTGTCGCGCATTCAGGTTCTCGGCACGGAAATTCTCAAATAGACTGCCATGAAACTGATTGGTTCCGCTGCGGCTGATGATGTTGAGGTTGCCGCCCATTGAGCGCGTATACTCCGCCGGAATGACGCCTTTTGTGATCTGCACTTCTCCAACGGCCTCCACGCTGATCCCATTGATGTAGTTAAAGTCTCCGAACATCGCCAGTGATGGCCGCTCCGGATTGCCGGTTGCATCGGTACCGTCTACAGACACGCTGGTGCCTCCGCGGCCCGCACCATTCAAAAACACGTCGCCGCCACTTCGCGTCACGCCGCTCGCCAGCGTCACCAGACCTGCCACATTGCGCCTTGCCAGGGGAAGCTCCTGAACTTGCGTGGTTCCAATACTCTCCCGCTGCTCCGCGGATACGGTGTTAATCAACGCTGCTTGCGAAGTGACCTCCACGGACTCGCTCACCGCACCAATTTCCAGAACAAAGGTCCGCCTAAGGCTTTCACCTGCGGACATTCCGATCCCTCTATTCAACGAGACTTTGAAGCCGTTCGCCTGTACGCGCAACGTGTAATTCCCGACCGCGACGAAATTGAATGCAAATTCCCCCTGTGCGTCAGCAGTCTGCTTCATCGCAGCGAGTGTTCCCTCATTGGAGAGCGTGATGTCAGCTCCCGCGATTGCGGCGCCCGTAGTATCTGTGACGATTCCGTAGAAGGTGGCGGTCGTAACTTGAGACCACGCAGCTTGGGCAACAAAGACCATGCTTAATAACGAGATTTTTTTCGGATAGCGAAACAGTGAGGCTCCTGACCCCGGGAAGAATATCAGAGCATTTCTTGCAATTCAAGCTAAGTTTCTTGCTTGACCCCTATTGGTCCGCATGTTAGCTTCAGAGAGAACTCGGCCATGTCTATTTCGGAATCCGAAAATAAAGAATCGAAGAGCAGGGTGCTATCCCTGGCCAAAGGTCTTCGTGTTTTGGAGGCGTTCTCTGCTCGCCAGCCTGAACTCACCGTTTCCCAGATTGCGGTCAAGACGGGCCTGGATGCCGGTACGGCTTTTCGAGTGATTAAGACGTTCGTTATGCTTGGCTATCTGCGCCAAATGGACGACGCCAAACGTTACCGTCTCGCGCTGAAGGTACTAGATCTGGGATTTAATGCATTGTCCGGTATGGACCCGCATGATTCTTCGCGGCCTATTCTTCGTTCCCTAGTAGGAGAAGTGAGCGAAGCAGCCAGTCTGAGTGTTCTTGATGGCGCCGAAATTGTCTATGTGGAACGGGTTCAGGCGGGTTGGACTCGCCTTGGCGTGAATGTCCGCGTCGGCTCGCGGATTCCGGCCTACTGCACGGCTGCCGGCCACGCAATTCTGGCCCACTTGAAACCGGAGCAACGTATGGAGATTCTCCGCGCGAAGGATCGGGTGAAGCTGACCCCATCGACCCTGGTGACCATTGCGGATATCGAGTCACGGTTGTCGGAGGTTCTAGAGCGCGGGTACGCACTGTCGGATCAGGAAACCGTCCCAGGGTTACGCGTTCTTGCGGTCGCCGTGCTGGATGCCGACGGACATCCCTACGGGGCAGTCAGCGTCGCAGCACCATCGACCGCATGTTCCCTGGACAATTTCATCGCCATGTCGAGCGCCCCACTCATCCGGGCCGCCGCCGATTTAAGCCGAATTTTTAGAGTTTCTGGGGCCGCTTCGGCGGCTTAGCAAACGGAGGAGTATAGGAAGTGCCATTAGTAAAACCGTTCACGGGTATTCTGCCCGCCATGCAGTTGCCGTACCGTGCGGACCTCTCCATCGACGAGGAAGAACTCCGCCGGTTTGCCGGATGGCTCGCCAAGCATGAAGGGATCGGGGGACTGGTAACCAATGGCCACACGGGCGAGGTCTTTGCCCTAAGTCCGAAGGAACGAGCCGAAGCTACTCGTATCGTCGCCGACGAGGTTCGTGGCTCCAATATTCCCGTTATCTCCGGCATTTGCTGCGAAGGGGTAGACGAGGCCGCAGAGCATGCCCAGATGGCGGAAGAGGCTGGGGCCCAGGGCCTGCTCGTGATGCCTCCTCACTATTGGCTTCGTTTCGGAATGCAGCCCCAGCACGTGGTCAATCACTTTCAGACGATCGCAAAGGCAGTGAGCATCAATCTCATCGTGCACATCTACCCGGCATGGACCAAGGCCGCCTATTCTTCGGAACTTCTCGCGGAGCTTGCCAACACTCCGGGTGTGACCACCATGAAAATCGGGACTCGCGAAATGTCGAAGTACGACCGTGATCTGGCAGCGGTGAGAGCAGCCAACCCAGCCATCACCATGCTGACCTGTCACGACGAATACCTGCTCACTTCTCTGGTGCAGGGCTTGGATGGAGCGCTGGTGGGTTTCGCGTCCTTCATTCCGGATGTGATTGTCGATCTATACAAAGCCGTTTGTGATGGGGATTTGAAGCGGGCGCAGAGCATTCAAGCCAAAATCAATCCGTTGAAGGAAGTCGTGTACGCAAGTGGCGAGCCAAGCGGTGACGCGCACGCCCGCATGAAGACGGCGATGATGCTCGCCGGCCGGTTGAAGTCCAACCTGACGCGCCCGCCGGTCACCGCCCCCAGTGGAGCCATGCTCGAGAGAATCGAGAAAGCCGTGCGTGCCGCTAATCTAACCCCAGCGGCACACTTGACGCCCGCTTTATCCTAACGGGATGAACGGCTGGGCCCATTCCTTGCCGCGCGACTTTCGGCAGGCGTGCCGCGAGGGACGATATTCGCAGTCTACGCGCGGCGTAGCACTTGGCTACTTGCAATGCAATCTGGTGATGATTCGGCAGGAGTACGCTTACGAGTTCCTGCTCTACTGCCAGCGCAACCAGCGGGCCTGTCCAGTTATTGAAGTTCTGGATGAGGGTGACCCGACACCGCACCTCACAGCACCCGGCGCCGACCTACGGACCGACCTACCCCGTTACGCCGTATACCGGGACGGCCGCAGGGAAGCCGACGTCACTGACGCAAGCGAATTGTGGCGGCCGGACTTCGTATCGTTTCTAATCGGATCGGGCATAACATTTGACCAAGCGCTGGAGGACGCCGGCGTACCGACCAACAAAGATCGTTGGGTTCTGCAGTCCAAAATCCCAACAGTTCGCGCGGGACGGTTTCAGGGCCCCATGGTTGTCACGATGCGTTGGCTGACACCGGAACAAGCCATTCGCGCGGTGCAAGTAACTACGCGCTACCCCTTCAACCATGGCGCGCCAATCCATATCGGCGATCCCGCGGTGATCGGCGTGGACTTGGCCAGTCCCATGGTCGGGCCACCCGTGGAGAGTATTCGCGACGGCTTAGTGCCAGTTTTCTGGGCTTGCGGCGTGACGCCGCAGACGGCAGCAGTCCAGGCTGGGATCGATATCATGGTGACCCACGCACCAGCGCACGGATTCGTTACCGACTGGGAGGCACGCCAATTGGCGATCCCGTAGTCAGTTGGCCCGTTTAGGTTCAATTCTTGTCCCTAAAACCCGTATCGGCAGATACCGCTTGCTGGCAGTACAAAACCGGAATTCCCCCACAATCTCTGCAGCATACTCGCAGCAAATGCCCCGACATTAGGCTTGGGGTTGCAGGCGCCACTCCTACCGAAGTTGGCTTGAAGAAACGGGCGCTGCCATCGGAGTGCAAAAGGCGCTCATGCGGCACGCTTCGATCACAACCACCATGAACACATACGGGCAGAGTGCCGATACCGCTAAGCGGGAAGCGCATGCGGCAGTCGTAGCGCTCTTAATACCCAAACTGGAAGCGCTTTCGGCTTAATGGGAGTTTTTGGGAGTTTGGAGCAGTTCAACGAATCAGTCTAAATCGTTGCTTGTATTGGTTGCGGGGGCAAGATTTGAACTTGCGACCTTTGGGTTATGAGCCCAATCGTTACATTGCCCAGGGTTACCCTGCTTGACCCTCCATGCCCCGAAGTTGTTGATCCTATTACCCTACGTTGCCCTGGGATGCCCTCAGTTTGGTTACAAAATTGGTTACAGTGGCCTGAAAACGGGCGCTTCGGGCCGAAATTGGTTACATTTTTGGTTACAGTTGAAGCTGACGGTTTCAAGCACGGCTTGCACAATCTAACTGTCATCATTGCGCTATTGTGAGCCAGGTCGCCGCTTGGGTCAACACCGATTTTCTGATGTATGGCGATGCGGTGGGGCGATCCGCCTCTTGCTTTGAGATCGAGAGGCCGACGGGGCGCCGAGCGGCTCTGATTTTGACCAGTCCATTTGCTGGCCGCTGTGCCATTGGTCTCTCCGATCAATTCTCACTTGCCCGCACGCGAGTCCACTAAGCATAGGGACACCAGATCGGCAACATCCGCCTCGCCGACGCACATCACCGTATCCGCCCCGCCCCAGTAGATCTTCACGGTCCCATCGTTCTCGGCCACCGCGCCGCAGGTGAACACCACGTTATGCACGTACCCGGTCACTTCCCACGGATCCTCAGGCTGCAAAATCCACGTGTTGCTCACGCCTCGAACTATCGCCGGATCCTGCAAATCGTGCAGCGCTACCCCCAAACGGTATACCGCACCATCCATCGTCTGAAATACCCCGTGATAAATCGACAGCCACCCCTCAGCCGTCCGGATCGGCGGTGCCCCCGGACCAATCTTCATCTCATCCCAGTGATAGGCTAGCGGCCGCATGATCAGCTTCGACTCGCCCCAAAACCTCAAATCCGGTGAGTACGAGATCCAAATCGACCACGGAGCAATATCCGAATGCGGCCGATCCAACCGCGCATACAGACCATCGAACCGCTCCGGGAAGATGACCACATTCCGGTAATCGGCCTCTGTAATCAATGATATCCGTTCCACTGTCAGGAAGCCTCGTGTCCTGGCCAGGGCAATCCGCACCCCATTCCTCGAATACGCGCTGTAAGTAATCAGAAATTCCCCATCGATCTCCGTCACCCTCGGGTCCTCTACGCCGTACTCCTCATAGGCTGCAAATGGTCCATCCGTCGCAGGGGTCAAAAATGGGACTGGGTCGGCTGCGAAGCGAAACCCATCCGCACTCCGGGCCAAACCGACGATTGATCGCCCGGTCCGCAAATGCGAACGAAACAGCATCACGTACTCGCCTCGATGTTTCACCACCGCCGCGTTATGCACTGTCTCCACTGCGTAGGGAATATCGGATTTCGTCAAAATCGGATTTCCGCAATATCGTCGTACAACGTCGCGCTTCATACTCGTTTCCGCTCTTCCAAATCGAATACCGCCTGATACATCCGCTCATACCCCGCCACCATCGTCGCCACGGAAAATCGCCTCTCCACACGATCCCGGCAGAGCCGTCCATCAATCTCATGCACTCGCGCCAGTGCCGCCACCGCGCCAACCACATCGGCCACAAGGAATCCCGTCTCTCCCTCTGCAATGACCTCACGGCAGGAGCCCAGATCCATCGCAATCACCGGCACACCGGCCGCATTCGCCTCCGCGAGCACCAAGCCGAATCGCTCCGGAATCGTGTTCAGGTGCAAAAGCGCGAGGGCTTGAGCAAACAGCGCATTCTTCCCGGCCACGTCCACCGGCCCCACATACTTGATCCGCCCATTCAAGTGCGGCTCCACTTGCTCTTGAAAATACCTCGCATCCTGTACGATACCGGCGATCAGTAGGGGCAACCCACACTGCTGGGCAACTGCAATTGCCAGATGCACGCCCTTGTCCGGATGAATACGTCCCAGGAACACGAGGTCGTTGCCTCCCTTTTTTCGGAGCGGGTACAGCGTCAAATCAATGCCGTTGTAGACCGTTCCCAGATAGCGGAGTCCCGGTGCGCGATCCGAGTCGCTGATCGACACGAAGTAGCTGTCGCGATACTTTTCGTACACCGGGAGGATCTGCGGCGAGGAGAAACCATGTATCGTCGTCAGCAACGGCGTTTTCACCAGCCGCGAATAGGTCAGCGCCATAAAATCGTAGTGGCTGTGGATTAGGTCAAACTCAGCAGCATGTTCGAAAACCTCGGAAATATGCAGATACTCGGCCACCTTCGGATCAACGGCGCGATCTTCCTCGTAGCCGCGGCCCACCACAGCGTGTAGCCGCGCCTGCGTCACTGAATCCGCCGTCGCGAACAACGTCACGTCCCATCCGCGGGCGACCAATCCTTCTGCTACGTTGCTCGCCACGGTCTCCCATGCCCCGTATCGCCGTGGCGGCGTTCGCCACGCGACCGGGGATAAGACCGCCAGGCGTTTGTTGTGCCTGTTCACGGGCCGCCATTTGCTTCCACTGCCATCTGGATGTCCACCTCCATGCCTGAACCGCACCCACCGCTGTACATTCCAGCAATCGGAGCAGCTAGCATCGGGTCAAACCCCGATGCCACCGCTACGTGCCCGTTTGCCACCGCCAGTCCACGCGAGGGGTCAAATCCCCGCCAACCCACGTCAGGCAGGAAAACTTCCGCCCAGGCATGCATCGATGCGTCCAACCGGCCAGCCGTTGCGCATTCATATCCGCTCACGAAACGGGCCGCAATGCCGACTGTCCGGCACGCGTCGCAGAACAACACGGCCAGATCACGGCATGACCCCTCTCCCAGCAAGAGCGTTTGGTCAGAGGGCCATGCAGCGCCCTCCGGCCGCACCACGTGCCGGAACGAGCGGAAGATTTCCTCATTAAGCTGATTTAGGAACAGGAGTACGTCCCACTGCCCCTGCACCGCGGCGCCGTTGGCGTATTCGCGGACCGTTTGCCCCACCGACGCAAAATTGCGGTATGGCGCAAGCGCCGTGTTGGAGGGCTCTGCGTACCAAAGAGGCAGTCGGGATGCAGAGTCGTCCAAGAGGAAATCATACGCATTCGTGCGCAGCAGCTCCACGCGAAACCGGCTGCGAATGCTTAACTCGCTGGTCGCCGCGCTGAACCACGCGCGCATCGCCAGATTACCGTCCTGATCGAGGCACTCCGCCGCGCCTACCGGCGCCGGCCAGATCTGCAAGTCAAACAGCAGCAGGCGCTGCACGCTGCTCATACGCGGTCGCAACCGGAATGTATGCGGCTCCAAATGGACGTTGCCATTGAAGCGATAGACCGTCGAGTGTTCCACGAAGAGTTGCACCGGATTACTCCATCGCCGCCAGCACTGCCGCCAGCGAAACTGTCGCGAATCCTGTCGAATGATCGGCCAACCCGTACGGGAGAATCAATAGGTCACCGTGCACCAGCGCTCCGCATGAATACACCACATTGGGAACATAGCCTGCCCTCTCATCCACGTTCGGCTCCAAGAGCGGTCGGCGTAGTCGCCCGATCACGCGGCTGGGATCCTCCAGATCCAGGAGGAAGGCGCCGACACAATACTTTCGCATCGGCCCTACGCCGTGGCTTAACACCAGCCATCCGGCCTCCGTTTCGATCGGCGACCCACAGTTGCCGATCTGTATGAGTTCCCACGGATACACCGGCGGCAACAACAGTACATATTCATTCCAGAAATGAACGTTGTCGGAAAACATCAGGTAGATGCTCTCGTTGTCCTGTCGCGACAACATTGCATACCGGCCGCCAATCTTGCGCGGAAACAGCGCCATACCTTTGTTTTTTGCAGCTGGCCCGTTCAGGGTCCGAAACCGAAACCGCAGAAAGTCGTCCGTCTCCAGCAGTTCCGGCATCACAATGGCTCCGTCATAGGCCGTAAATGTGGCATAGTAACGCGCGCTGCCGTCGTCTTCGCAAAAGCGAACGAATCGAGCGTCCTCTATGCCGTTCCGCTGCGCGGGCGTTGCCGGGAACAGAATTCGCTCCGACACGTTCTGCTCCGGCGCGAACTGCACTTCGTAGTTGGAACGGGCCAGCAGCCAGATGCCTTGCATCATCCGCTGCTCATGCGGCGTCATGCCGTCCACTGAGCGAAACTGCTCGGTCTGCAAACTCATCCGCAACTCATCCAGCGTGAACCACTCCCCCAGGAAGCGCATCACCCGGTGCGTGAAATCGTCGTTCAGCCCTAATTCATTCAATTTCCGGCGGAAGAGCGCTTTTTCGTAGTTCGGATTGGGAATCTGCTTAGGTTCCGTCAAATACCCAGTCGCCGGCGTCACCGCAATGTTCGCGTCCGACGTCACTATTCCCGTTCGAAACGTGATCGAGGAGACGTGTCCCTCCCCTGTCGCCCGCAAACTCAACAGAAATCGTAGCGCCCCGGGCGGCAGGTCCGTTTGGTCGGGATGGGGGACGATCGACGGATTGAACAGCGCCGCCGACTCCAGCGAATACTCCGCCAGAAAATAAGATCCAATCAACAACTGCCGCTGTTCGGAGTACTCCCCCTCCGCCCAAAGGCATTCCCGGACCTGCTTGAATCGCTCCCGGAATATTTCGCGTATGTTCTCATGCCGCTGGGAAAACTCGGCGTATATTTCTTCCAGCAACTGGTCGACTTCGTGTTCCGGAACCGCCAACACTCGCGTGATGATGGCGGCGATCCGTTCCGGGCCCCCGGGACGGAATGGTCGCAGCAGCACCCGGGTCTGGTCCGGCTTTAGCACCGTGGAAGTGCGTCGAACGGCAATGGACATCAATTCCCCAGTCATCGAGCTAACTCGACAAGCGCGGCCGGCGTCTGAAAGCTCGTCACCACGCTTTGCGCCAGGCGCATCTCCGCAAGTGAAAGTAGGTACGCCAGGGTGGACTCCGCCCCTTGGTTCCCGTTAGCCCGGTCCACATGCAGACCGTCGCGGCAGCCGCCGGTCTCCGGCGAATACAACTCAAGCCCCAAATCGTTCCAACCGATGAACCAATCAAACGCCAGTTGTGCCTTCTCGTACCAGCGAATATCGGCGGTCGCGCGGTAGGCATCCAAACACGCGGACACAGTTGCTTGCGCCTCTATCGGTTGCTGGTCAAAATCTGCCCGAGTTCCTCCTCGCTGATAAAATCCATTGCTGCCGATCGGCCGGAAATGTCCCTTCTTCGAAGTCTGCTGATCCATTAGCCAACCCAAGGCTCGCAATCCGCGATCCAGTACCTCCTTCTGCCCGGTTGCATGGCCGCTCACTATGAGCGCGTGCGCCAGTTTGGCGTTGTCATAGGAGAGTTCGTTCTCGAACCATTGCCAGTCCGCCAGCGCCGTTCGCTCAAACTGCTCCATCAGCCGGTCCGTCAGGACTTCTCGCGCCTGATTCACAAAGCTATCTCCACTCAGCCGATGCAAATATTCGTGAATTCCAATCAGTCCAAACGCCCACGCTCGGGGCGAGGTGAACTCCGGTAGCGGCGGCAAAGCCTTCGCGAACAACTGCCCTGCCATCATCTGGAAGCCGCGGAACGGCGACCTCCCGACACCGACGCCAAGCGCCCAGAGCGCCCTCCCGTGGCAATCTTCCGACCCACGCTCGTCCAACCATTGCCGGGCAAAACTCAAATGGTTGTGGAACCGCTTCGTCGCGTTGTCGAAGGCGTGATACAGAAAGGCTGCTGATGTCGTCGCAAGCGTGCGCACACTTTCCGGCTCTTCCTCTGCCTCCCCAAGCAGAACAGCCAGAACGAACATCCGCGCATTGTCATCCGTACAATAGCCCTCCGAAAAGTTTGGAATGCTGAATATCGCGTGCTGAAACACGCCCGTTGAATCTGTCATGCGCCTCAAGTGATTGAGCTTCAGCCGCGGCAATTCGCGCGCCTTTTGGTCCAGGGTTCTGGCCCCGAGCGAACGCCGCGTCGGCGCCGTCACTTCCAAACGCGAGGCCTCGAACGAATGCATATAAAGATGCGCCGCGCTGCTCCACACCATCTCCCGGCCTATGCGATAAGCCTGCTTACGCATCGCATGCCGGCGGTTGTCGTCCCGCAATAACCCGGTCACCTCGCGCGCAATCGCCGGCGAATCGGCAAACGGTACTAGCACGCCCCGGTTATCGGCCAGTAGTTCCGCTGCGTGCCAGTAGGGCGTCGAAACGACGGCCTTTCCTGCTCCAAACGCGTACGCCAGTGTGCCTGAGGTGATCTGGGCCTCATTGAGGTATGGAGTGATATAGATGTCCGCCGAGCCAATAAACTCTTTCAAATTCTCCAAATCCACGAACTGGTTATAGAAGATGACATTCTTATCTACCTTGTTCCTCTTCGCCAGCAGTTCCAGACTGAGCCGGTAGGCTTCTCCGTGTTCCCGCAGTTCATTCGGATGCGTCGCACCCAGAACGATATACACCACGTCCGGAAACTCCTGCAGAATCTGTGGCAGCGCGTTCAGCACGTACTCGATTCCCTTGTTTGGCGAGAGTAGGCCGAACGTCAATAGCACCACGCGCCCTTCCACGCCGAATAGGTCTTTGAAATACGCCGGGTCCACAAACCCAACGTCTGGAATGCCGTGCGGAATCAAGTCGATCTTCGACGCTGGAGCAAGGTAGATTTCCCGCAGCATCTGCCGGCCGCGGTCGGTCATCACGACCAACCGTGTTGATAGGGAAATCAAGCCCTCCATCACCCGGCGCTGATCCGTATTCGGCTCACGCAACACTGTGTGCAGCGTAGTCACCACCGGCATCCGCAGTTCACGCAGTAACGCCAGAATATGCCCGCCCGCCGGCCCCCCATAGATCCCGAACTCATGCTGCAGGCAGACGATATCCACGTTACTGATATTCAAAAAGTCGGCGGCCCGAAGGTAGGACGAGAGATCCTGCTCCTCGATCTCGAACCGTACGACCTGCGGATACGCATACCCTTCGGCGAAATCGTTCACCGAGACCACGAGGCAATGGCTCTCCGGATGTGCAACTGCAACCGCCTCTTGCAGGTCAGTAGTAAATGTTGCGATACCGCACTTTCGCGGCAGATGGTCGCCCACGAACGCGATCTTGGAAATCTTCGATGTCTCTTTCAAATGATCCTTTCAAACCGAACGACGTGGCGTTCTGGCGTAGAACCGATAGTCGTAGCCAGGTAGCAGGTGACGACAGAGTCGGCGTTTGTGCCTGCTAACTCGATGATTGACGGCCCGGATCGGTTAGTACTCCGCCCGTATTTCGCTCCTGCTGCTGTTGTGCTGTTGCAATACGGCGGTAGCGGTGGCAATTCCGACGAAGCATTTTCCTCGAAAGTGACGACGAACATCGCGCGCTCCAAACTGCTGAAACGTCCTCGCGCCCGCGCCGCCGGCAGCCTTGCGAGCGGCACTAGGTCTTCGTGTCGGGGCAATCGGACTGGCTGTTTAACGGTACCTACGCAGAACGCGAAATCTCTCTGCCGCAAGTCGACCATTGGGGGATTCTTCCTATCGCTTACGGTTCTCCTCAGGTCCACCACATCGGCATTCGCTGAAGTGTCCAGTTCCCGCGTTGCATTCACGCCCCCTGGACTAGTCAAGAATAGGAATGAATAGCGGGCAGCAACGATCATTACGGTCCTCCAGACTTGCACATATTGGTCCAGTCATAGGGAAGTCGACGCCCGCAGCGCATGCATACGACATATGTCTCGGCACTGTGTCCACCGGCGATCATGATCGGGAAAGATGTCCTTTTGTGGGAACAACCCCATAACTTATCCACCAGTTTTAAGAAGTGTCCTTTTACCGCTTGAGCCAGGAGATCGAATTGGTCCATGGGGTCGTGTCCTCAAACCGCCACAATGCGGCGGTACTCAGGCTGCCACATCGCATCTTGAACTTGCCGCTCAACGTCACTGAACTTCACGCCGGCGAGATTCTCGGCCATCGCCGCCTCCACCACCGCCACGGCGACCGTCAACGACACGCTGCGCAAGTCATCGATTTGCGGCAGCAAGGACGCCCCCGTCTGCCGCACCGTCACCAGGCTCGACACGGCGCTTGCCGCAGCTGTGAGCATTCCGTCAGTTATCCGGCTCGCCTTCGACACAATCACACCCAACCCAAGCCCTGGATACAACAGCGCATTACTGGCCTGCGCGATCACATACGTCACGCCCTTGTATGTCACCGGTGGAACCGAACTCCCTGTCACCAGTAGCGCCCGCCCATCCGTCCAGGCAAGCAGATCGGCGGGGTTCGCCTCGGCCCGTGCCGGCGGGCTCGACAGAACGAAGATTATAGGGCGCTCCGTGTTTGCCGCCATTTCTCTCACAATGGCTTCCGTAAACGCGCCCGCCGCAGTCGACGTCCCAATCAACATGGTCGGCCTCACTCGCCGCATAACCTCGGCCAAGCCCACGCCTCGGCCGTTCTCTTCGTGTTTCCAGTCAGCACTCTCCGCATCCGGACGTACGTATGGCAACTGGTGGTCCCGCAACTGCTCAGACATTCCCGATGTCAACAATCCTTGCTGATCCACACACCAAAAACGGGCCGCCGCGTCTTTCCTAGACAACCCATCCCGCACCATCGCGTCCATTAACTGAACGGCCACACCAATCCCGGCCGTCCCCGCGCCGAAGACCACCACCCGCTGTTTCCGCAGCGGCGTCCCGCACGCCCGCACGGCCGATATCGCAGCCGCCAACGCAATCGCTCCCGTCCCCTGCATGTCGTCGTTGAACGTACAGAGCCGGTCGCGGTACTGTTCCAGAATTCTCCGCCCGTTGCCCGGTGCGAAGTCCTCCCATTGCAGCAAGGCACTTGGAAACAGCCGGCTCACCACGCGGAGATAGTTTTCGATGAATGCGTCATACCGTTCCCCGCGTACCCTCGGGTGACGGTTGCCGATATACATCGGGTCAGTCAACAGGCTATCCCGGTTTGTCCCTACATCAAGCATCACCGGGATCACCCGCTTCGGATCAATCCCGCCCGCCGCCGTATAGATCGCCAGCTTTCCAATCGACACCTCAATTCCACCCACGCCCCAGTCCCCGATGCCCAGGATCTGCTCTGCATCCGTGGCTAGAATCAGGTCGATGTCCTCGGCCCCGGCGTCAAAATTCGCAAACGCCTCTTCCAACGAATCCGGATGGTTGATTGATAGATATACTCCCCTTGGACGCCGGCACTCATGCCGGTACTGCACCATCGCCATCCCCACCGTCAGATCGTTAACGATCGGGATCATCTCCCGCATGTGCTCGGAAAACAGACGGTAAAACAGCACCTCGTTACGGTCGTGCAGTGCGGTCAGATAGATGTTCTTGCTCAGCGCGTCCGGCAGCCGTTCGTACTGCACATACGCGCCATCCACCTGCCCCCTCAGTGTGCCGATCTCCGGAGGGATCAGCCCTGTCAACCGCAGCGATTCTCTCTCTTCTGCCGTGAAGGCGGTGCCCTTGTTCAACTGGGGGGAGTTCAGGACGTCCATCCCCCGCGCCTTCGTTTCGTAGCAACCATCACCATCTTTCGGGTACTGCGGCGTGGTCGGTGTTAGAGTCACTTTTGGTCGCATTCGAATCACTTCTCTCTGTCTTGCGTGCCCGCTCCGCGCAGTACCCGTGAGGCATGCGTCGGCAGACAAATATCGCTACCGAACCCCATTGGAGGTCCTTTGCAGCGCTATCACCCCACTGAGTATCAAAATGCCGATCAGCAATAGCCGACGTAGCTGGCCCTCGTTCGCCGAGGGCGCCACCGGTGCCGTCTTTGCCAGAAGAGCCGCCGCCGCTTCAATCTCTTCGGGCATCGGCGTCATCACCACCTGCGTCAACAGAACCTCTTCGCCTGCGGGCGTGACGGCCATGATCGGCGCTCTCTTCAACTCCGTCACCGCTCGCGCGTCCGCCGTCTTCGCCGGCTCACTCGCTTCCACCAGTTCCACCGGTGTAAATAACACCGGCTGGTTCGTCGCCTTCGCGATCGTCAGCGCCTTTGCCTTTGGATAGACAAACTCCTCACCCCAGTTGCGGCCTGGGTAGAATCGTGCCCTCAGCGCCTCCGGCTGACCCGCAGCGTGTTCCCGGAACGTGATCACAGACCTATCGGTCACTTTCGAACGAAAGTTCGGTATGGCCGAAATTGTCGCGTAGATCGTCGTCTCATCCTTGTTACAGACCTGAACAATATGTCGCTCTGACTGCGAGTCCAGAACTTTAAACACGTACGTCCCCGCCGGCAACACGCCCCGACTGGTCAATTGCAGTCGTGGTATCTCGACCGGGCTGCCAAACGTGAACGCCATCTTGCGGTCCCACACATCGGATCGCGCGCTAGGCGCGGCTATCGCAGCAAGCAGCGCCATGCTGCACGCGGCCGCCGCTGCATTCAACAACTTCATTAGGGTCCTTCCTTAGCTGCAACGCTTCAAGTTCTGGATCTGTAGCCCGCCATGGATCATCGAGCTTGCGGCCCGTCCCGGTGGTGTTCCGCGCTATTAGCTATGCATTTCAATACCCGGCGGAAAGGCCTCGCCATTGGGCCTCGGCTGCGGAATACCGCGGCCGCGCGGGGTCACCTGACCGCATTTGGTCATCGCGTCAGGCGAAAACTGCTCATTCCGCTCCACAATCCCATCGCCTGTAACACCCATATGCAAACTACGGCAATAACAACGACATTCAGAATGGTCCGAATGCTCGAAGCCATCGGAATGTAACGGTTTACCAGCGCCAGCCCCACGCCCACCACAATCAACATAATCACTAGATTTAATAAAGGCATATCCTTGTTCCTTCCCCCGTATTCATTGCAATCTAACCTCCAACAGGGCACTGACCTTATATGGTCAGTGTCGGTGCACCATTTTGCCCGCTACGTGCTACGCTGAGGCTGGCTGTCGTTCCCAGAGCTGAATTTGAACTGGCAGTGGGAAGGGGGTTCTATCGATGCCATCTCCCGGTACGTCTGCGTACGATGCTTCCTGGCTCGCGGAAAATGGACCCAGCCAATTGCAACAACTTCTTCGCGCCGTCGTCTTTCGCTCTTCTTCGCCCATACTGATTGCCGATGACGACCTGAGGTATCACGACGCGAGCGTCGGCGCCGCCAAGCTACTAGGCCTGTCACGCGAAGATCTTGTTGGCCGCCGGCTCAGCGACTTCGCCGGCTCGGCGCTTAACGCTGCCGACTGGCTCGAGCAGCCGCCTTTCCCAAAAGGCGAACAAGAAGGGCTGCTCCATCTCCTCGACTCAAACGGCGCTCCAAGGGAAGTGGAGTACACCGCCAAAGGCAATGTCGTCCCCGTTCGTCACGTATTCGCACTCCGTGACAAGTCACTCCCCGAGAAGCCCGACCAGCGCCTACCCTGGGTCCAGGACTACGCCGTTTACCTACTCGATGCCAGCGGTATCATCGCCGCCTGGTACGCTGGCGCCGTCCGCACTTACGGCTATTCTGCCGAGGAGGCTAGTGTCCGCCACATTTCGTTTCTCTATCAAGAGGAACCCGCCGTTCTCCGTGCGCGTCTGGACGAGGAGCTCTCGCGTACTGTTGCCGCCGGCCACACCTGCACCGAGGGTTGGCAAGTCCGTAAGGACGGCTCACGCTTCTGGGCAAATTCCATCACCATGGTCCTCAAAGACGAGATAGGACAGTTGCGCGGTTTTGCTCGTGTAGTCCGGGACTTTTCTGAACGGCATGATCGGAACGAAGCGCTCCGACGCAAACGTGCTCGCATCCGCCCGATTTTCTCTGAATCCGCCGTCGCTGGTATTGCCTCCGGCGAATTCGACCATGTTCCTGACGTTAACGATACGTTCCTCGAAGTTGTCGGCTACACCCGAGAGGATGTCGCCGCTAACCGCATGTACTGGCCCGATCTTACCCCGGCCGAGTACGCCCCTCTTGACGAACTCGCCCACGAGGAAATCCTCCGTTACGGCGCCTGTACCCCATATGAAAAGGAGCTTCTCCGCAAAGATGGCGTTCGCGTCCCAGTACTCGTCACCACGGCTGCACTCAAGCTCTCCCCTTTCCGATGGATCTCCTTTATTCAGGATCTCCGCGAACGCAACCGCTTTGAAAATATCGACAACGAAAGCATCGAACTCACGCAAGACTTCGGGGAGATCGTCGGCGACAGCACCGCTCTTCGCCATGTCCAGCAGCAGGTTGAAGTCGTCTCGCCAACCGATGCCACCGTTCTCATTCTCGGCGAGACCGGCACCGGCAAAGAGTTGGTCGCACGCGCCATCCATCGTATGAGTTCGCGCCGAAACCTGCCGTTCATAACGCTCAATTGCGCCGCCATTCCCACAGGTCTCCTGGAAAGTGAGCTCTTCGGCTATGAACGTGGCGCCTTCACAGGGGCGCTCTCTCAGAAGATTGGCCGCTTCGAAATGGCCCACCGCGGGACGCTGTTCCTCGACGAAGTTGGCGACATACCTCTCGACCTGCAACCCAAGCTTCTTCGCGCCCTCCAGGAAAAATCGTTTGAGCGTCTCGGAGGCACCCGCACCATTCCGATTGATGTCCGGCTCGTCGCCGCCACCAATCGCGATCTCTCCGAAATGATGGGGGATAAGCTCTTTCGCAGCGATCTCTACTACCGTCTGAAGGTGTTCCCCATCACCACGCCATCATTGCGCGATCGTCCCGAAGATATCCCCATCCTGGCTCGCCATTTTGCACGGAAATATGCCGCCAAGATGGGGCGCCACATCGACAATATCCCCTCGGACATAATGCGCGCCCTCGTCGAATGGCGCTGGCCCGGTAACGTCCGCGAGCTCGAAAACTTTATTGAGCGTTCCGTAATTCTCTCAGTCGGACCCAGCCTGCGCGCGCCCGTCAACGAAATCCGTGACGCCGCTCCCGAACGACAGCGGAGTTCGACACTCGAACAGGTCGAACGGGAACACATCCTCCGTATCCTTCGCGAGACCAACGGCGTGGTCACCGCCGCCGCCACCCGGCTTGGCCTCCCGCGCACTACGCTCAACGCGATGATGCGCAAGCTCTGCATCTCGCGCAAAAACCTATAGGTCGTTTGGCTACTGACATGCTTCGGAGAGTCCAGGCGACTACCACCCGAAGCCCGTACGCATGATGCAAGCGGGCCTCCTCGGCCTTCGGTAGAGCCCAGCCGGCACCGCTATCTATCGGCGGCCCGGCTAGCACTTGGCGGCGGCGGAGCCACCCATATCGGGAGCCCCGCCCGTTCGCTATGTGGCCCCAGCCTCATCCTCGGCCACACTGTAGCACCCCGTCAGAGTGTCCGCCATTCGATCGTCGTCCATCAGGTCGAACTCGGCTCGAACGCACAACGCGGCCCGATTCTCCTTCGAGTTCCCAGTCACACGGCAGCCACTACGTCCGCATTCACATCTGCCGCTTTCCGCTTGACCATCGAAGGTCGTCTGACCACTTCCGGTCGAGTCGCGCCCCTCCGCCACTCCGCGCCTAAGGTCTTTAACACTCAGTTAATAAGCACCTTGGGACATCCAGACCTTGTTGGATCTCCGCGTGCTGCTCCCTCTCCGCCGGCCCCCTTAATCATGGGCGGGCCGCGATCGAAAAGGAACCATACGAAATGAATCTGATCAAATCGACAGCCGCTGCGGCTCTTGCCGTCGTCCTGTTCACTGCCACCGCTAGTGCAGCGACCATTACCTTTAACACCAACCAGCCGGGCACAGGCTTCGGTGGTACCAGTCTGGTGCTGAACAATGCACTTGGCGCCAGCGCCACCCTTGCATTCATTCCTGCTATCAACATCAGCTCCGGAGTACCATCGAACGTCAACTTTGGGAATTTTACCCTGGTCTGCGCCACCTGCTCCACGCAGTCCCTTGGGATTGGATCCTTTTTCAATCCATTTACTTTTGACATGGTCCTCAACGACATTACTGACGGCAGTGTTGGCAAGTTCGTCGGCACATCGACCGGTGGGACCGTCTATAGCGACGTCAGCCAGATCACAGTAAACTGGGCCCCACTGGTCCTCGGGCCTGGCACGCTCAACGCGATCTCTGGTAACTTTGGCGGTACCAGCTTTTCCACCACAGTCTTCACCGGCATCGTCGCCCCTAATTCTGGCGCAGTACCCGGCCAGTCCACGGTGCAAGGCTACGTCGACTCCACAGCCGTCCCCGAACCGGCCACCTTCGCTGTTGTCGGCCTCACACTGTTCGGCATCGGCCTACTGCGCCGTACGCCTCGCTCCCGCAAGTAGTACCCGCTCGCGCGTACCGGAAGGCTCTCTGGCGGGCCTTCCGGTACGTTCTCAGTGCCCGCCGCAACCCAATCCTTTCTCCAGCGTCACTCCCGCAGCATCGTCTCTGCCGCCGTTACCCTCCTCTTCCGCCAGCTCTACTTCGTTGCCGATCAAAGCTCCCACGCCAGCTCCTTTTCGGCAACCCGATAGCGGAACACCTTCGGCGCCTCACCCAAACCACTCGCTCACAATCTTCTTCGTCCTCACTGGCATCGCGTGCCTCGTCCTTTTACTTACTTCCGGATGAACGTCAAATCCAAATGGGGTCAGGTCGCTGTCAGTCTCGTATCGGAATGGACCCAAACTCTCGGTCTCGTCCTGATGTCCAAACGGCTCATCGAACGCCACGCCACGAGCGTGAATCAGGCGACCACGCCGCGTCACCTGACCGCCCGCGGTCGTCTCTCCCTCTCGCCGCCCCCATGGCCTGCAACGAGATAGATCCGGTGCGCAACGTGCACTACTATTCTTGTCAGTCAGTGTTCCTCGCCGGCGCTGAGCACCGGCAGAAGAACCATCGTGTGGAGTATGGAACTCGTCCTCTCCAGCGAAGTGACCGGTCCGCAAGTAGGCGCGCTCATCGCAGTAAGGTATCCCATGGATGAAATCAACGAGGTGGTTTGGCAGGCATGGCTTCACAAATGCCAGGTGAATGAGCGTCGTCGAGCCGCCTTTCGTTGGAAGGTCACCAAATGGGTCGCCGGGCTCGGGCTACTGATTGGTGTAGCCCTGTACTCGGGACAGATGCCAAACGCTGCGGCCGTCCGATGCCTGGTGGCAGTCGGAGCTGTGGTCGCAGTCTTCAAGGCCCTGCGACCTCGAGTATCCGGTAGGTCCTTGAAGCAAGGAGTTTGACATGGTTAAGAATCGATACCAAGGTCCCGCATTTGCTGCGGGAGATGAAGTGGTTTTAGCTCAGGGTACCTATCAGGGAACTCCGGGCGTGTTTCTCAATCTGAAGGCAGATCCCAATTGGGCCGATATCCGGGAACGCGGTGGCGGCGTCCGGAAGCACCCGCTCGTCTGGCTCGCCCACACGATAGTCCCAGCCGTCGCGTCGGCAACGAAGCCGAGTTGAGGAACGACACACCGTTGTCGAGATCCCTGCAATTATGAATGCACCGATCTCGGAAACGGGCAATGGCTGTTGGTTCGAGGTGATGAGCCCGCGCAGGATCATACTGCGCCCGCCGTCCCTGTTGCTGTCCGGTCCGATTGCTCACGTTCTCTCTCGCCATTCGGCATTGGGCGGGTAGTGGTAAGTATCCCCCGGCAAAGCCGGGGGCCTTACGATGTGAGCCGCTCAAAGCGGCTATGCGGGGACGCTAACGCGGCCCCGTGTTGATATTTGGGCCACCGGCGGGGTGGCCCGTCAGATGCCCAGTTTCAGTTGCTCCAGTCTCTCATCTTCGATTTCCTGGCTGCGAATGTACGCCCGAATCACTGTTTCGTCTCGTCCCACTGTTGACACGAAGTATCCTCGGGCCCAGAAGTGTTGGCCCACGACGTTCTGCTTGCGCTCGCCGTACACTCTGGCCAGGTGAATCGCACTCTTGCCCTTGATGTAGCCGACCACTTGGGACACGGCATATTTCGGTGGAATCGAAATCATCATGTGCACATGATCCGGCATCAGGTGCCCCTCGACGATCCGGCTCTCCCGCTGCGCTGCCAGATTCCGGAATACTTCGCCCAGGTGCGTTCGCAGTTGGGCGTACATCGTCTTCCGTCGGCATTTCGGTATGAATATGACGTGGTATTTACACTCCCACGCCGTATGGCTTAAACTCTGGTACTCGTCCATCGGGTTTCTCCTTTTCGTGTGCTTGGCGGCTCACGTTCTGGAGTTTCTCCGATGGACTCCCGGATCTGTCAAACTGCTGCTGCCTCCCCGGCATAGCCGGGGGGCCTCCTACGTTAGGCTAGGAGGCAACCGTGGCCACTGCCGTTTCCAGGATCCTTGGATTCGGAAGCGCATCTGTCGGTTTGGGCCGCAGCTAGCTGAGCTTGGCTGATTGCGAAAGTAGCCCCGCCATCTTCTTGCAACTCCCGAGAAGTGCGTTGTTCAAGGCAGAGAACAAAAGTAGACCGACACCGTTGCACTGCAAATGGCGCACCGAGCACAAATTTGCGAATGCCGAAAGCGGCCCTATTGCAAGATCTTCAGAGGCGAGGCGCTTGGCTCTGGACGGGGATGCATTCTTGACCAGAGCGCTCCGACTCTTAACGAGCCCCGGAATATCTTCCCGACCGGAAGGAAGCCCCCCCACTTGTGAGCGGCCACGGCTGCGAGTCCCATGGACGCAATGCATCCGCAACTCGCGCAATCCGGCTTGCCGCCATACTGGCATGGCGTCACCTTGGTCCGAAGATCCGCCGATAGGACGTGCGTCGTCAATGCGAACACACACTCCTCCGGGTTTTTCGGAGGAGTGGCAAATTGCCGCACCAACCCGGCCGGCATATCGAGCTTAGGGAATTTCAAACGCAGATCTTGGAATTCGCAAATGGCCCGGTCGCGCTGATCGGCTGTCAGGATCTCCGGCATACGGTCTCCCACCTGAGGCGTGAACAGGCTGAACCATACTTTTCGGATCTCGGGCCGGTCCGTCCAAAATTCGAGGAATTCCTGAAGGTATCCGGGACGGTTCATCATCTGACCGGTAACCGTACTGTGAATGGTGATGTTTTGACCTTGTATGTTCTTCAGGATCCGGTTGTAGGTGGCGGGCGTGCGCCGCTTATCATGGTCTGGCTGTAGGCCGTCGATCGAAACGACCACTGTCAGATGGTTCAGCGTTGCCCAGGACGGATGAAGCGGCCGGAACGCACTGGTGACGGATGGTTCAGCGTTGCCCAGGACGGATGAAGCGGCCGGAACGCACTGGTGACGATTTGAACGTGGATACCGCGTGCGAGCAGCATAGGGACCAGTGTTTCTACTTCGCGATAGCGCACGAGCGGATCGCCTCCTACCAGTGACAGATGCAGTGGCTTCATACGGTCGACGACTTCCAAGACGCCGTCGATAAGCTCTTGCCCTTTGTGATCGTTCAATTCTCGAAGGGTGATCATGCCGCCCAAGTGCGCTTCATCATAGGCGTAGCACCCAGGGCACCGCAAGGGGCACTCCTTGGTGATCTCTATAGACACGGAAGGCGGTACTCCGCGCAATATCTTGCCCCAGGCCTTAGTAATCTCTGTAACCGTCACGGTCTTCCCTTCTCTACTTCCGGGAACGTTCTACGTTCACATGATACGCTCTGTCGCAAGGCGATCCCGTGCCCTCTGGAGTTAAATGATCGCTGCATCGCAAATACGGGAAGCCGG
>DASTML010000198.1:0-6294 GCA_035714175.1 Bryobacteraceae bacterium
GCCCCGGCCTCCGCTCCCAGCGTGACGATACAGCACAAACAGGAGTTTGACGGCCTTGCCATTGAGCACCTTAGCTGGCAGCTATCCTACGGCCCGCCCACCGAGGCACTGTTCCTCAAACCCGCCGGAGCCTCTGGCCGCCTCCCCGGCGTCGTCGGTCTCCACGATCACGGCGGCAACAAGTACTTTGGTGTACGGAAAATCACCCGTTCTACCAAAGACCCCCATCCGCTCATGGTGAAGCATCAGGACCATTACTACAGTGGTCTCGCCTGGGCCAATGAGCTTGCCCGGCGCGGCTATGCCGTTTTGGTCCACGATACATTCACCTTCGGGAGCCGGCGCGTGCGAGCCGCCGATGTACCCCCGGTTCTGAAAGGCGCCCTGGTCGAAAGCGATCCGGAATCAAACCAGGAAATCGAGCAGTACAACAAATTTGCGGCTGCCCATGAACACATCATGGCCAAAAGCCTGTTCAGTGCCGGCCTTACCTGGCCCGGCGTATTTAGTTATGACGATCAGCGAGCGCTCGACTATCTCTGTTCCCGCCCTGACGTCGACTCGGCTCGTGTCGGCTGCTGTGGCCTCTCCGGCGGCGGACTCCGCACCGTCATGTTGGCCGGTCTCGATCCCCGCATCCGCTGCGCTTGTGCCGTCGGCATGATGACTACTTGGCGGGATTACCTGCTCAACAAATGCCATACGCACACCTGGATGTGTTACGTTCCCGGTCTGCCGCTCGATCTCGACTATCCCGAAATTCTGGGACTGAACGTCCCCAACGCCGTAATGGTCCTCAACAACAGCCAGGACCAGCTCTTTACGCTTCCGGAGATGCAGCGCGCGGATCGCATCCTTGCGGAGGTCTACCGCAAAGCCGGGGCCGCCGATCGCTACAAATGCGGGTTCTACCCTGGCCCTCACAAGTTCGATGCGGACATGCAGCGCGATGCATTCGCCTGGTTCGACCGCTGGCTCCGCTAACCCCCAGATTCCTTATGAAACACCAAAACGCAAAAGTATACTCGCCCACGCAGATACTCCTGCCCGAGATCTCCCACCAGACGTTCACCTATCCCGGCGACGAAGAAGCCCTTGCCGCTCTCAAGTCTGTCCCGGGCGCCGGGCCGATTCTCACCTGGCTGCAGGAGAATTTCACCGAGCAGATCACCTACCTCACCAACAATGAGCAGATGATCCGCGCAAACGCGGACAGCTATCCTTCGCTGCATGCGCTGGTCGTGCGCTGCTGCCAGATTCTCTCCTGTCCCGTCCCCGAACTCTACATCACCACGAACCCGGTGCTGAACGCCTATACCTCAGGACAGCGCCGCACCTGCATCGTTCTCCATAGCGCTCTGGTGGAAACGCTCACGCCGGACGAACTCTGCTTCGTCATCGGCCATGAAATCGGCCACATCAAGTGCGCCCACGGCCTCTATCGGCAACTGGGCGACCTCCTGATTCGTTACTGGGATATCCTTGCCTCCGTTGTTCCGATCCCCGGCCTCGGCCTTCTGCGCGTTCCCCTCCTGATCGCCTACTGGGAGTGGTACCGCCGCGCGGAGTTCACCTGCGACCGCGCCGCGCTCCTCTGTGTGCAGGACCTCGACCCCAGCCTCCGCGCCCTCGCCAAACTGGCCGGCTCCGTCGCCGGCTATGAAGACGAACTGCACATGGAGTCCGCCATCCAGCAGGTCGAAGCCCGCAAGGATGTCAACAAGCTCGTGTTGCTCGTTTCCATTCTGGAGAACGCCGCCAATACCCACCCCTTCATCCCGGTTCGTTTGAAGACCCTCCGCGAATATGCGGCCAGCGAGGACTACCAGCGCGTCCTCTCCGGCGACTACAAACGTGACGTTCTCGGGCTTCACGAGGGCGGTGAACGCGTCCGCTGCAACTGCGGCACGCTCGTCAATTCCAAGCTTTCCTTTTGCCCGCAGTGCGGCTCCTCCGTCTCCGCGGGCGGCAGCGCTACTGCCGCTGCTTGTGTGCAGTGCCAGACACCCCTGCCCCCGGGCACACGGTTCTGCCCCAAGTGCGGCGCAAAACAGGCGGCCGCCGAAGCGCCCCAATCCTCTCAGTTGGATCAGTGGAAGAACACGGCATCCAGCTTCTTTAAGAAGTAGCTATTGGGTACGGGCCGGAATCGTCCAGAGATAAAACTTCTGTGACAGGCCCGTATACTCATCGTCGGAAGAGTCGAGATCTGCCTGTTTCTCGGCCTTCCATTCCCCCATGTCGAAGGTATTGGATACCACGCGCGTTCCCGGCTTTAAGTCCTGCAGCAGCTTTGGTTTCAACTTAAGATTGATCCGCGGCAGCAGGAACAGCGTCACAACGGTGGCCTCGCGGAAATCAGCCTGAAACAGATCTTTTTCTTCAAAACGAACCAATTGCTCCACGCCCGCTTTCTTCGCGTTGTCCCGCGCTTCCTTGATGCGTTGCGGGTCGATGTCCACTCCCACTCCGCGCGCGCCATACTGTTTGGCCGCTTCGATGACGATCCTCCCGTCCCCGCAACCTAGATCGTAGAGCACGTCGTTCTTTTGCACCTTGGCGAGCTTGAGCATCTCGCGAACGGCCGCTTCGGTGGTGGGGACGTAGGGGACGTCCAGTTGGCGTTTAACCGGTTCCTGGGCATGGATGCTGGCCAGCGCGACAGCCGAGAGGAGAGTGCGTCGGAACATGCCGCGATTATCGCAGAGTTGCAGACCGGTTGGCCCGTATACTGGAAGGGTCGTTTCGATTCATGCTAATCTGTCCCGTTCGCGGCTGCCGGCAGCCGCTCACCCGCCAGGACCGGCGGTATTTCTGCCCGTCCGGCCACTCCTTTGACGTGGCTCGCAGCGGCTATGTGAACCTCCTCCAACCCCAGGACCGCCGTTCGAAATCGCCGGGCGATACGCCGGAGGCAGTTGCGGCGCGCCGCCGCCTGCAGGATCGCGGTATTACCCGCCCTTTGCTAAGCGCCATGGAGGCCTTGTTGCCGTTGGGTCCGTCGGACTCTCTGCTCGACGCTGGCTGCGGCGAAGGGTTCTACCTGGGGAACCGCCAGGGAGAGAGTGGTTGCACCGGGCATGGCGTGGACATCTCCATTCCGGCCATCGACGCGGCCGCGCGCCGATACGCGGATTGCGAATGGGTGGTGGCCAACGCGGACCGTGCGATTCCCTACGGCGAAGGCTCCTTCACCGCCGTGCAGTCGATCACGGCCCGCATGAACGCGCCGGAGTTCTTTCGCGTCCTGCAACCCGGCGGTAGGCTCCTGGTCGCCATTCCAGCTCCGGAGGACCTCATCGAACTGCGGGGGGCGGGGAAGGACCGGGTAGAACGCACCATCGATACCTTCGCGGGTTCGTTCCGTCTCGAACAGACCCAGCGGGTTACGACGACCGCCCAGCTAGACGCCGCGGGCATCCAAGACGTGCTCCATGCCATCTACCGGCCGCTCCAGAACGAGGCGCCGCGCGCCGCCGACGTCACTTTCAGTCTCGACCTCCTCCTCTTCCTCCGCGCTGATTTCTAGGCCCTTCCTCCCTTCTTTGCGTTCGAGTACAATCCAACCATGAAGATTGCCCGTATTCTCATTGCCCTGTTTGCCCTCGCCTCCTTCTTGCCGGCGCAACCCGCTGCCAAAAAGGAAACGGCGAAGAAGGAGGCGGCCGTCGCGGCTGGCCTGATAGACCTGAACTCCGCGGATGCCGCCGCCCTCAAGACCCTGCCTGGTATCGGTGATGCCTATGCCACTAAGATCATCGCAGGACGTCCCTATCGCGGTAAGGACGAAATCGTTTCCAAGGCCGGTGTACCGCAGGCCACCTACGACAAGATTAAGGACAAGATCATCGCCAAACAGGCCGCCAAGAAGAAGTAGCGTTTACTCGGCCCGAACGGGATTGCGAAGCACGCCAATCCCCTCGATATCCACTTCCACGACGTCGCCGGGGCTCATCTTTTTGGTGGTCCCCGGCGTTCCCGTATAGACCACATCCCCCGGTTCCAGCGTGACGTATTTGCTGGTAAAGGCGATCATCGTGGGGATGTCGTAGATCAATTCGGCCGTTGACTGCTCCTGGACCACCTTGCCGTTCAGGCGGGTCCGGAGCATCAGCTTGCTGTAGTCGACCCCCGTGACCACCCAGGGTCCCAAGGGTCCGAAGGTGTCCGATCCCTTGGCCCGCCACCACTGGATATCTTTGTCCGGGCCGCCCTGCCATTGCCGTTCGCTGACGTCGTTGCCGCAGGTGACGCCGAAGACGGCAGCCGCCGCCTGTGCCTTCGTCCCCTTCCGGAGCCGCTTCCCGATCACGGCCACCAGTTCTCCTTCGTAGTGAACGTCCGTGGAATCCTGCGGCAGTACGATGGCGTCACCGGGTCCACAGATGGAGGCCGTCGGCTTGTAGAACATCTCCGGCCGGGGCGGCGGAGGGATTGTGCCGAGATGGCTTTTGTAATTCCGGGCGATAGCGATCACTTTGCCAGGCGCCACAGGCGCCAGCAGTTTGACTTCCTTCAATTTGTGCGACGTGCCGTTCGGCTTGCCGCCCATCAGGAAGTCGCCGTTCAACTCCTGAATGTCCTCTCCGCGCAACAACCCGTAGGCTGTGCGAGTTCCTTTCTGGAACCGTATGTATTTTGCGGAACCTGCCTGTGCCTGCAACGCCATCGCGGTCGAGGCCGCGCCCAGAACTGTTCTCCTCGTCATGGGTAAGATTCTATACAATGAGAGAAGTCATATGAGCGCGGAAGCCCCGAAAATTCCTCAACCGGCCAAGGCCCCCGTACCAATTTCGAAGTGGTTGCCAGTCGTCTTGATCGCGTGGGCGGTTCCAGGCGGCGGCCATCTCTACCTGAAGAGAACGCAGCGCGGGCTGCTGGTCGGTTCGGCGACCATTTTGTGCTTCCTGTTCGGCCTCATGATGCGCGGCGCGTTCTTCGAACCGCAGACGGGCGAACTGCTGCTTACGCTCATCAACGTGGGCGGCCATATTGCCAACATGATGATGGGCATTCCCTACTACTTGGCGACATGGCTAGGCTATAACCAGCCTGACGTAGCCGGGCATGTTCACGACTATGGAACGAAGTTTCTGGTGGGCGCTGGGCTGCTGAACATCCTCAACATGGTGGACGCCTGGGAAATTGCGACCGGAGAGAAGGAGTAGCCGCGATGCCGAAAGTAAGTCTCAGCCACATGGAAGCCACCATTTTGATGGCGCTGCTCATATCGGTCGTTCTTGGCGTTGTCACCAAGAAGACCGATAAGGAGCGCTTGCACTACGGACTTTATTGTTTTGGCTGCTTCGTAGCCACCGTGTTTGGCCTTGGCTGGCTCATGAAGCTCGGCCACGGCTGAGCGAGAGCGCTACTGTAGCGCTTTTTCGATGGCCTCGGCCAGTTCCGGCGAATCCGGCTTTACGCCCGGTTCAAACCGTTGTACAGGTTTGCCGTCTTTGCTCACCAGGAATTTGGTGAAGTTCCATTTGACGTCACCGCCCACCGTGGGGTTAGCCGTCTTGTCTGTGAGGTACTGATAGAGCGGCGTGGTATCGGCGCCCTTCACAGAGACTTTGGACATCATCGGGAACGTGACGTTATAGGTGCGAGAGCAGAACGTGGCAATCTCCTCATTGGTGCCAGGTTCCTGCGCCCCAAAGTTGTTGGCCGGGACGCCGATGATAACAAGGCCTTTGTCCTTGTACTTAGCGTAGAGGCTCTGCAAACCGGTGTACTGTGGTGTGTAGCCGCACTTGCTTGCGACATTCACAAGCAGGACTACCTTGCCTTTGTACATGGAAAGAGGCGCGGGCGAACCATCGATGGCTTTCAACGTGAAGTCGTGCACGCTGGAGGCGGAGAAGGCTGCGGCTGTTGTCATGGCTAGGGTTAAAACCAAGTTCCTCATGTTCGAATTATCCTCAATTTCCGGCCGCCGCGCGGTATGGATCGCGCAGTCGGACCTCTTCCTCGATACGGATACCCGTCTATCGTATCCCTATATCGCCCGTGTGGCAGCGGAGTCTCCGTTTTCGCTGGACGAGTTGGCGGCAATCTTCCGGGATGAGGTCGCTCCAATTGCCGAGCCGAACCTTCTGGATATTGCGGGAGAATGGGCGGGGTTCCCGGAAGACTGGCTGGTGCAGTCGATTGCGGGGAGGCTCGAACGTATGCCCGGGCCGTACCGTTTTCTGACCAATGCCGGGGCGCAGTGGGAGGCAGTGGCCTATTTGGTAAGCCGGCTGCGTGGACTGCCTCCCGAGAAGCGCGAAGGGCGCTGGACGGCCTGGAAGG
>DASTML010000199.1:0-50073 GCA_035714175.1 Bryobacteraceae bacterium
GGGACGACGCTTGCCGCTTCCGACGTGCTGTATGCCGGCCTGGCCCCGGGCAATATCTCTGGGCTCCAGCAACTGAACATACGGATTCCGCAATCGGTCCCGTCAGGCAATGTTCCGGTATCGATAACCGTGGGCGGCGTCACCACGTCTTCCCCGGCCGCCGTGCTTCCTGTTCAATAGCCTTGGCTGATTAGAAACGGCAAAACGCGCACCGCGATTGTTCCCGGTGCGCGTTTTGCTGTCCGCAGGCTCTTAGATGTTCATCCGGAGCAGCCGCGCGTTCATCCTATGTTCCGCCATGCGTCTCTCCCGCTCCGCCCGGCTTCGCGTTCCAGACGGATCAAAGGCTGCGGCCGCCGCGCAAAAAATCGCCACGGCAACGGCTATGCCAACGGCTACAAACTTAGCTGCTTCCATGTGGGTCTCCTGTCAAAAGTTTAGTCGAAAATAGGGACGGCCGAACAGTTGTCGTTGACTATATCGATATTGCTAGAGGTATATGGTGGCCCGGTCGCTGGATGGAGGCCTCTTGTTGCGGCGCGACCGATCCGCCATCGGATGCGCTGATGCCGTCGCGACTAATGTCTATCAGGCGAACAGACTGCACAATTGCCGGAAGCGGAGGTTCTCGCTTTCCGGTGGGATGTGGTGACGAAGGCTGACAGGGCTCCTGAAATTCCGCGGAGCGTCCCGATGTTCGAGCGGACGACAAGTCTTTAGCGGAGGTCGTTTTTCGTCCGGAAAGCGGAGCCCGCTACGCGGTCTTCTCTGCGGAACGAGGCCGGGCGTCGTACGAACAGAAGCCATTGATATCTAGGGTCATCGTTCCAAGGCAGTTGAGGAGTTCCAGGAACATCCTAATGACCTGCTCATCACCGTTTGCGTCACAGCCAAACAATCGTGTCCGATGTTTTTCGCAGATGCCGTCCGGCGTCACTGGACTTTAGAGGACCCAGCCACAGCAGAAGGGACTTAGGTATAACGCAATGCCACGTTTTGCCGGGTACAGGACCAGCTTCACGAACCCATAACGCCTACAAGGAAGGAGAGACGCCGCAAATCTCACAATCCTACAAGGAATTGGGCGCAGGAAATATTCTGGCGGAGAGGGAGGGATTCGAACCCTCGGTAGCGCTTTAAGGCACTACGACGGTTTAGCAAACCGCTGCTTTCGACCACTCAGCCACCTCTCCAGCGCAAGTGAGCGGGTCACTCAAAAGAGTAACACATCGTCCACAAAAAGTGGGGCCTACAGCGACGTTTCCATCGGCAGCGCCAACGCTGGTTCCGCCATGAAATCCAGCCGGTTCATCTCCTCCACTGCATCCTGCACAGCCTGTTCCGTCGAAGGCTCCACGGTAATCACAAACGGTAGTGAAGCTTTGTTGTCGCCCGGCAGTTGCAGCACCGCATCCAGGCTGATGTTCTTTTCCGCCAGGATGCCCGCCAACGCCGCGATAATCCCCGGCCGGTCATGTACACGGAACCGCAGATAGTAGGCCCGCTTCTGTACCAGTACGGAAACCGGCCGGAACTCTGCCAACTGTTCATGGGCAAACGGCGACACGCGTTCCGGGCTCCCGGAACGGATCTCACGCGCCACGCGCATCAAGTCGCTGACCACCGCCACGCCCGTCGGTTCGGGCCCGGCCCCACGCCCGTAGTAAAACGTATCCTGGCCGTATTTGCCGCGCACCCAAATCGCGTTATAAGCCCCCTGTACGCCCGCCAGGATGGTCGATTGCGGGATCAACGCCGGACGAACCGAAAGGATCAACCCTTCCGCCGTTTGTCGCGCCGCGCATACCAGCCGAATGGTGTGCTTCAACGTATGGGCATATTGAAAATCGATCGGCGTAATCCGCCGGATGCCCTGCGTGAAGATATCGGCCGCGTGAATCTGTTGCCCAAACGCGAGCGCCGATAGAATCGCCAGCTTGGACCGTGCATCCAACCCATCCACGTCCGCTGTCGGATCGGCTTCCGCATAGCCCAGCCGCTGCGCTTCGGCCAGCACATCGTCAAACGCCGCGCCGGACTTCTCCACTTCGGTCAGAATGTAGTTGCTCGTTCCGTTCAAAATCCCCAATAGCGCGACAATCCGGTCGCCGGAGATCCCTTCCCGCAGCACGGTGTGAATCGGAATTCCGCCCGCTACCGAGGCTTCCATCGCCAGGTTCACGCCTTTGTGGATCGCCTTCTCCCACAGTTCTGGTCCGCAAAGAGCCATCAGCTCCTTGTTCGCCGTTACTACGGATTTGCCGTTTTCCAGCGCCGTTTCCACTATCTCCCGCGCTACCGTCGTGCCGCCCACCAACTCGGCAATCACGTCGACTTCGGGGTGATTCACCACTTCCCGCCAATCGGTCGTTTGCAGAGCGCCACGTAGCGCTTCCGGAATGGTTTTGTTGGAGATCTGCCTGGCGCAAACGGCGGCCACGCGCAACGGAAAACCCAACTTCTCCGCGATCTGCCCTGCGTTTTCCGCCAATATCGAAAGCGTCCCGGACCCCACATTGCCCAGGCCAATTATGCCAAGCCGAACTTCTGCCATAACCCGATATGATAGCAGTCATGATCCGGCCAACCTCGCTTTTACCGGCCATTTGCCTCTGTCTGGTTGCGCAGGGACCCCTTCCGGAACGTTCCGGGTCCCGTTTGGACTCCCCGGAAATTCTCCGCACTCCCGATGGCCGCAATCGCACCGAGCTAATCCTGAAGGCCGATCACGAAGCGTCCCTCAAGGACATCGATGCCATGAAGAAGCTGGTCGAAGAGGTCAAGATCGACATGGAGAAAAACGACCGCCACGTCCTCTCCGTAGCCACCCTCAAAAAACTCGAAGACATCGAAAAACTCAGCAAGAAGGTGCGCGGCCGCATGAAGCGGTTTTAGTCCACCAGTGCCATGCGCTTGATCAACGTGATCTGCCCCGCGTGGTAAATATCGTGCATCGCCACGCCCCGGATCATGCGGGCTGTCTTCTCCGTGAATCCGGCTGGCGGCAGTTTTAACACCGTCTCTCGCAACTGCCGGTGCTCACTGGCCAATAACGCCAAGTCCGCCTTCCAGGCCTCCTCGGTCTCCTCCTGCGGACGCAGGAAAAAGTTCGACCCCTCCAGCGCAAACGCCCCCTTCTTCTCGCCCGTCAGCCGCCGCCGGACCGTATATTTCCAATACGCCGCATGCACCGCCAATTCCCAAATATTGTGCCGGGCCGGAGCTGGCCTCCAAGCCGCTTCCCGCGCACTGACGCCGCGCAATGCCCCCCGCAAATTGGGTCCATGCCACGCCTGTTTTTCGTACGCCTCGTCCAGCAGAGTCAGAAAATACTCGCGCTCCGGGGTGGGCGGTGGCATGAGCCTATGCTACGCTTCGAAAAGTCTGGCTGACAAGATGAGCAACACTCGTTTGAAATCGCAATTGATGACGGCGAGCGAAATTGATCGCACGCTGGTGCGCCTCGCGCACGAGATTTTGGAGAAGACCAAGGATCACGAGCGCCTCGCCTTCATTGGCATCCGGCGCCGCGGGATTCCCATCGCCACGCGTCTGGCCGCCAAGATCAAGGATCTCGAAGGCCGCGAAGTTCCCGTGGGAACTCTGGATATCAACCTGTACCGGGATGACCTGTCCACTGTGGGCGACCGCCCGCAGATCAACTCCACCGACATCCAATTTGACGTCACCGGCAAGGACATCGTTCTCATGGACGACGTTCTCTACACCGGCCGCACCATCCGCGCCGCGCTCGACGCGCTGTTTGAGCACGGCCGCCCGGCTCGTGTGCAGTTGCTCGTACTCATTGATCGCGGTTGGCGCGAACTGCCCATCGAGGCCCGCTACATCGGACGCAAAATCCAGACGGCCGCCAACGAAATTATCGAAGTGAAGTTTCATGAAATCGACCAGACCGAAAAAGTCTTGCTCGTCGAAAAGGTGGAGGGCTGAGTCGCGCAATGGGGATCGGCCTGTTAGGCATTGAGAGCTTGGACCGCGCCGAAATCGAGGCGTATCTCACCCGGGCGAAGGCATTTCAGTCGCACGGCGGCAGCGACTTCAAAAAGTTGGATACGCTGCGCGGCAAGATGCTCGTGAATCTCTTCTTTGAGAACTCCACCCGCACTCGCACCAGTTTTGAGATCGCGGCGAAACGGCTGGGCGCCGATACCATTTCCATTGCCTCGTCCGGGTCCAGCGTCTCGAAAGGCGAATCGCTGGTCGACACTCTGAACACGCTCGCCGCCATGCGTCCGCACGCGATCGTCATGCGCCACGCGGCCAGCGGCGCGCCGCATTTCCTGGCTCGGCATCTCGATACTCCCATCATCAACGCGGGCGACGGCATGCACGAACATCCCACGCAGGCGCTGCTCGATGCGTTGACGATTCTTGACCACAAGCCCGCCCTCGAAGGACTTCGCGTTGCCATCATCGGCGACATCATTCATAGCCGTGTGGCCCGGTCGAACGTACATCTTCTTTCAAAGTTCGGCGTCAACGTTGTACTCTGCGGACCTGCCCCTATGCTGCCCGTCCATCTGGCGAAATTGGCCGAAGGCGTGACGCTGACGCACGACATCCGGGAAGCCATTGACGGTGCGGACGTCATCATGATGCTCCGCGTCCAACTCGAACGGCAGCACGAAACGCCGTTCCCCCCTGGCGACTACTTCCGCTTCTACGGTCTCCGGCCGGAACATCTCAAACTCACCCGCCCGGACACCATCGTCATGCACCCTGGCCCCATCAACCGCGGCCGGGAAATCTCCAGTGAAGTGGCGGATTCGCAACATTCAGTAATTCTGAATCAGGTTGAAAATGGCGTGGCCGTTCGCATGGCCGTGCTGGAAAAGGTAATGGGAGCATAACGAGAGTGAGCCGTCTTTGCATCAAGAACGGCCGGGTGATGGACCCGGCAAGCGGTCACGACGCGGTGGCCGACATCGTTGTCGAAAACGGGCGCATCGTGGCCATTGGTCCCAATCTCGATGCCGCGGGCGCTGAGATCTTTGACGCTACCGGAGCCATCGTCGCTCCCGGCTTCATCGATATGCACGTACACCTGCGGGAACCGGGATTCGAACACTCGGAAACCATCGAAACCGGCGGACGCGCCGCCGCCGCCGGCGGTTTCACCAGCGTCTGCTGCATGCCGAACACCAGTCCGGTCAACGATTCCGCGGTCGTCACCACCTACATCATTGAGCGCGCTCGCCGCTTCTCGCCCGTCAACGTCTTCCCTATCGGAGCGATCACCAAGGGCAGCAACGGCGAGGAGTTGGCCGCGATCGGAGCCATGAAACAAGCGGGCATCGTCGCTATTTCGGACGACGGCCGTCCGGTCATGAACGCTCGCGTCATGCGCCGCGCCATGGAATCGGCCAAGGCCTTCAATATCCCCGTCATCAATCATTGCGAGGACTTGCATCTTTCCGCCGGCGGCGACATGCACGAAGGCTTCGAAAGCACCCGCCTCGGTCTGCGCGGCATCCCCGCCTGCAGTGAGGATGTCATGGTGGCCCGCGATATTCTGCTCGCCGAAGTCACTGGGGCGCGCTACCACGTCGCCCACATCTCCGCCCGTCATTCTGTCGAAATGGTCCGCTTCGCCAAGATGAAGGGCTTGTCCGTTACCACGGAAGTCTGCCCGCATCACTTTACCCTAGCCGACAGTGACATCCAGCCCTTCGATAGCAACTACAAGATGAAGCCCCCGTTGCGCTCCTGCTTCGACGTCGAAGCGGTTACGGAAGGTCTGGCCAACGGAGCCATCGAGGTCATCGCCACGGACCACGCGCCCCATCCGGGCTCGGAGAAAATGCAGGAATTCGAACGTTGCCCCTTCGGCATCACGGGCCTGGAGACCGCCATCGGCCTTTCGCTGGAACAACTTGTCCACACCGGCCGCGTCTCGCTCATGCGTATGATCGAGATGTTTACGGTTAATCCCGATCGTGTCCTTACTCTTGGCAAGGGCCGTCTCACGGTGGGCGGGGAAGCCGATATCACCATCTTCGATACCGACCGCACCTGGACTTTCGATCTCAACAAGTCCCAGTCGAAGAGCCGCAACTCGCCCTTCCACGGTCGCGAGTTCCGAGGCGGCCAACGCGCGGCCATCGTCGCAGGTAAGATCGTCTGGAGCGCATCCTAGCTTCTGCGCCCGTTACGATAGTAGAGAGCGGACGCTCGGCCCTCCCGGCCCGCGTCCGCGCCAGCACGTCCGAGTCGACGAAAGGACTAGCCTATGCCTGGACCGGTGATTGATGTCGAAATGGACGACCACGGTGGGAGACAGCATCGTGTGGGCCGTATCGGCTGCGGTGGAATCTTTGCCGCCCTATTTGTCCTGTTCATTCTTGCGAAGTCCATCGCCTCCACCCTGCTCGACTACGAGTGGTGGAAGGAGGTTGGCCAGGTCGAAACCTGGTGGCAGCAAATCTATGTACACACCGCGCCCATCTTCTATGCCACGGTCTTCGGCTATGTCGTCCTCTGGGTCATCCACGCTCGTGCGCTCAAAGCAGCCGGTACAAGCCTCTCGCGACATCCCGCCTATGCCCGGCTCGCTTCCATTGTCCTGATCCCAGTCTCCTGGGTGCTCGCCGCCATGCAATTCTCATCCTGGGACATTGCCACCTATCTCGGCAGCCGCGGCGCCGGCCCCACCTCCAGTTGGCGCGACCCCATCTTCGGGCAGCCCCTCGAGTTCTACTTCTTCGAACTGCCTGTTTATCGAAACCTCGCCGGCTATTTATTCCTCCTCCTCGCCATATCCACGGTCGGTTACTGGCTTGTCAGCCGCCTGTGGTCTCTTCGCGGCCGCTTCACCGGCAGCCAGATCATGATCGACTGGCAGGATCTCACCACCGGCGATCTCTCCGGAGCCCGCTTCCTCGGCGGAGCCACCCTTCTCGCCCTCGCCGCCCGCGAATGGCTCTCCCGCTACGCGGTGCTCTATGAAGAACACCCATTCCTCACCGGAGCCGACTACGTAGCGGCCAACCTCACCATTCCGCTCACCGTCGTCTGGTCGTTGCTGCTCGTTCTTGCCGCCGTTCTCGTTATCGCCGGCCGCGCCCGCCTGGCCCTCGGTGTCCTGTTATTTGTTCCTGTCCGCGCTTTTCTCCCTGGAATCGTCAACTCGGTGCACGTTCGCCCCAACGAAATCACCTTGCAGAAGCCGTTCATCGAACACCATATGCGCGCCACGCGCGACGCCTACAATCTCCACCCAGCGAATCTAAAGGAACTCGAAGCCAAGGTCACGCCCACCGGCAAAATCGACGTGGCCGCCAACCGTCCCCTTCTCGACAATGTGCGCCTCTGGGACTGGCAGGCCTTCCACGATACTGTCACGCAAATCCAGCCGCTCCGCCCCTACACCTACGTCGATACCGACATCGACCGCTACCGCATCGGCGGCAAACTCCGCCAGGTCCTCCTTGCCCCGCGTGAACTGGAGATTCAACAACTCGGCGAGGCCCGCAACCGCTGGCCGAATCGTCACGTCATCTACACCCACGGCTACGGCGTAGTGGCCGCCGACGCCAATCGCATCACGCCCAACGGTCTCCCCAGCCTCTTCATCCAGGACGCCCCGCCCAAGGTGACCGCGCCCGGACTCAGCCTCACCCGCCCCGAAATCTACTACGGAGAAGTCGCGCACGAACCGGTCTTCGTCCGCACCTCGCAGCCGGAATTCAACTATCCCTCCGGCTCGGATAATGTCCATAGCCGCTACGAAGGCAACGGCGGTTTCCCCATCCAGTCTCTCTGGATGCGCACCATCGCCGCCGTCGCCTACAACGACTGGAACATCATCCTCACCTCCTATCTCCAGTCCGACAGCCGCATGATGATTCGCCGCCGCGTCAAGGACCGTATTGAAACCCTCGCCCCCTTCCTCCATTGGGACGGCGACCCCTACCTCGTCCTCCGCTCCGACGGCAAACTCTCCTGGATTCTCAACGGCTACAGCACCTCGGACCGCCACCCTTACGCCGAGTCCATCTTCCTCCGCGAATTCGGCTCCATCAACTACGTCCGCAACTCTGTCAAGGCCACGGTTGATGCCTATACCGGCGAAATCAAGCTCTACAACTTCGAGCCGAATGACCCGCTCATCCGCGCCTACAGCAATCTTTTCCCCACGCTCTTCCAGGACCGCGCCGCTATGCCGGCCGACCTTCGTGAACACGTCCGCTACCCCGAGTGGATGTTCCAGTTGCAAGCCGACGTTCTGCTGACTTTCCACATGAACGACGCCGACGCCTTCTACAACAAGGTGGATGTGTGGGATGTGGCCCGCCGCTCCAAAGGCCGCGGGGAAAACTCGAAAACGCCGCTCGATCCCAACTATGTCGTGGCCGTCCTGCCCAAGGAAGCCGGAGGCAACGGAGAGCCTGAATTCCTCCTCATGTTGCCTTTCACTCCCAGAGGCAAGGACAACCTAATCGGTCTCCTCATTGCTCGTTGTGACGGCGAGAACCTCGGCCAGATGACGCTCATGGAACTCCCCAAAGAGGAGCTCTTCTTCGGTCCCATGCAGATCGAAAGCCGCATCAATCAGGACCAGAACATCTCGAAGGATCTTACCCTCTGGAACTCACAAGGCTCGCAAGTGCTCCACGGGCAGATGACCGTTCTCCCCGTCGATAACACGTTCCTGTTCGTACAGCCCATCTACCTCCAGGCGGCCCAGGCCCGCATGCCGCAGCTGAAAAAGGTGGTTCTGGCCTACGGCAACGAACTGATCTATACCGATACCTACGAACAGGCCCTGGCCCAACTCTCCGGCGCACAGCCCCCGCCCGTCGAGGATGCAAAGACCACACCGGATGTGTCTAGGCCGCCCGATGCCAATCCACGCATTCAGCAGTTGCGCCAATTGATGGACCGATATCGCCGCGCCGCCCAGCAAGGCCAATGGAGCGAAGCAGGGAAGGCGCTCGAATCCCTGGAAGCCGAGTTGCGCAAAGAGTAAAGGCCTCTCTTTATTTGACGCCTCGGCATTTCTTCTTCAATAATGAAGAAATGCCGAGGCGTCAAATTAACGATGTCGAACTGCTCATCCTGCTTGCGCTCCTGCGTTTGGGTCCGGATGCGTACGGCGTTCCGATTGCCCGTGAAATCGAGTCTCGTGCACAGCGGGAAATCGCTTTGGGGACGGTCTATGCTGTGCTCGACAGGCTCGAAGCTGCTGGCCTCGTAACCTCTGAACTGGGCGAAGCCACTCCCGAACGCGGCGGCCGGGCCCGGCGCTACTTTTATGTCACGGACGTGGGCCTCCGTGCTGTCCGTGACGCAATGTCTTCGATGCGGGCAATGACCGCGGGGCTCGAAATTCTGCAAGGAGCGGCCTCCTGATGTCCCTCGATAAGTTCCTTTTTCGGATGCTCGATGTCTGCCGCGTGCCGGGGCCATTGGCTGGCGATCTTCTTGAAGAGCGCAAGTCCGGACGCTCGGGCCTGTGGCTCACCCGCCAGGTCGCCATAGCCGTGGCCGCAGCGCTCGCCCGGGAAGTAGCCGGGCACAAGCTCCAGAGTATTCTGGCGATGTCTGTGGGGCTTGCTGTCTCCGTGCCCATTGCAACCAGTACACGCCTGCTGGGGAACAGTGTCTTGTGGTTTGGCCTGGGTCATTTGCTCGCCTATTGCCTTGCGGGCTACATCATCTGCCGGTCCTTCTCGGCTCGCGCCCTCGCTATGTCGGCCGTTTTCGTCGTCTATGCCGGTCTGGCAAAGACCTGCCTCTTGGCCTTCAATGCGGAGCGGTTGATAAATGGGGCGGCACTGCCCTATATCTTTCTCACTCTGCTCACGCCGCTCGCCGCCCTCCTCCCCGGTCTTTGGTTTTCCTCCGCCCGTTACCCTGATAGACAATAAAACACTACCCATGTCGTTCCGCTCCGCGCTAGTCCTCACCCTGACGGCCGCCGCCCTTGCCGCCCAATCGCCCGCGGTCTTTACCCTCGCTGGTGATTGGGACGTCCGCGTCGCCGCCCCTGGCATTGAGCCGCAAACCGTGCGAGTCACCCCGCCCGTCATGCTCACCGTCGTGGCGGAAAAGTACGACGCCGTCCCCGTTTTCAATCCCAAGGCCGGTGGCTGGGTGAAGGGTGCGCAACTCCTCGGCCTGAAGGCGCAGGAGACCACCAACGCTCTTCTTCTCGACGGTCCCAGTCTCGTCCTCCGCGCCGGCTTCACGCCGGACTCCCTCACCTTCCAGCAAGGCCGCGACTATGACGCCGACCTCACCTGGGGCACCTTCGGCCGCCTCGCCGAAAGCCGCATCCAACCCAGTCAACCCGTCTACGCCTCCTACCGCCACGCCCAGGTTCGCCTGGACGCCGTCGTGCTCACGTCCGCCGGCAAAGTCGAACTCCGCCAAGGCACGCCTCGCGCCGCCGCGCCGCCTCTGCCCGCCGTCAACGCCGGCGAACGCCATCTGGGCAACATCTATCTCCCCGGCTACATCGAAAAACTCACGCCGGATCACCTCTACCCCATCCTCGAATCCGCCTACCCCGAAACGCCCGCGCCCACTCATCCCGTCATCGCCCGCATCGCCAAGCGTCTCAACGAACCCAAGCCCTTCCGCATCCTCGCCTGGGGCGACAGCGTCACCGATGGAGCCTACCTCCCCAACCGCCCAGCCGATCGCTGGCAAGAACAGTTCGTCGCCCGGCTCCGCGCCCGTTTTCCGAACGCGCAAATCGAACTGCTCACCCAGGCCTGGGGCGGCCGCAACACCCGCAGTTACCTCGCCGAACCTCCTGGCAGCCCCCACAACTACCAGGAAACCGTGCTCGCCCTCAAGCCCGATCTCATAATCTCGGAGTTCGTCAATGACGCCTCTCTCACCGTTCCTCAGGTCGAAGAGCGCTATGCCAAGCTCCAGACAGATTTCCAATCCATTGGCGCCGATTGGATCATCCTCACTCCCCACTATGTCCGCCCCGACTGGATGAACCTCACCCGTGAACGCGACATCGACAACGATCCGCGTCCATATGTGGAAGGGTTACGCCAATTTGCCGCCCGCCACAACGTCCCTCTTGCCGACGCCTCTCTCCGCTACGGCCGTCTCTGGCGGCAGGGCATCCCCTACAATACGCTCATGTTGAACGCCATCAACCACCCCGACGCGCGCGGTATGAAGCTCTTCGCCGACGCGTTGATGGCGCTCTTTCCTCAGCGGTAGAACGGCGCCCAGGTAATCCACCGCGGCCCGTAGTGCGGCGCCGGCCTGCCAAGTTCCAACGCACCCAGGTCCGGTGCTTTCCCGGTGAAGTCATCATTCACCGTGGGCAGCGCCACGCCCGCGTCCACAGCCTTTCCGCCCGCGCGCAATCGGAAATTCAAGTCCATCGCGTGGTAGACCTTGTGACGCTGCGCCGGGTCGTCGGGCTGCAAATTCTCAAAAATATCGAAGTCCACCTCAACGCCGTGCGCTTCCTGCCCCGTCCCCTTCCGGAACTCCGCCAGAGTGGCAAACGTCCGCCAGTCGGAGTCCTTCTGGCCCATCAGTTGCGCCGTGCTCCCCGCCGGCGGAGCCAGCCAGCTATACTGCGGCGCGCCGTTCCGGTTGGGCCGGAACCCGTTGTAGTCGCTGCTGTAGCTGTTGGTCCCGTTCGCCCACGTCATCACGCCCCGCCCCGCCGCCTCCCGGCCCAGGAACAGGTTGTTCCGGAAGTGCGCATTGGAATACGGTTCGCGCGCGGCCTGTTCGCCGATCAGGGTGTTGTGGTAAATCAAAATGCCCGAAGGAGCCGCGCTCAGCTTGAACGGCCCGCCCGCCGGCACGTGGTACAGCAGGTTCTTGAAGAAGTACACCGGTCCGCCGAACATGGGCTGCGCGCTGTAGCCATTGTGCGCGGCGTTCACGCCCCGGTTCTGGAAGATCCGTATGTTGTGCGCCCCGCCGTCGGATTCTATAAAGTCGTCGTTCGACAAGTGAATGTCGTTGTTGTAAATGTCAATGGAAGACGCCCGCTTCTCGGGATCGGAATCCGGCGGGCCATAGGTCGAAATACAGATCGCATCGTGGAAATAGGCAATGGCGTTATGCGCGATCACATGTCCCGGCCCATACACCTTTACCGCAAAGAAACTCCGCAACTGGTGCGACGGATAAATGCCCGCCGTACGCATCCCCGCCTGGTTCCACCCGATCAATCGCATCTGGTCTTCGCGCCCCAGAAACAGGTTGTCGGCGATATAGAAATCGCGCGAATCGGCATTCTCCGTCCACACGCCCACGCCAATGTCTTCAAACCGGCAATTACGCACGGTAAGCCCCACTGCGCCCATCACCTCTTTCTCGCCCGCGAAAATCGCGATTTCCGTGTTCCGGAACGTCAGGCCTTCAAAGATGTGATAGTGGCTGGCCATCACGTCAAACAGCTTCGCGTTGCCGCCGCCGTCAAAGATCGCCTCGCCGTCGCCAGCGCCCTTAATCGTAATCGGCTTCTCGGCTGTGCCTTTCAGCGACAATGACCACGATCCCGTAAACGGCGCGCTCAGAGGGTCCACATAGTTCAACCGCTCTGGCCGGTACAGGCCGCCATGCACCAGAATCGTATCGCCCGGCTGGGCCTTATTCATCCGCACCGCCGTCCAGTCGCCGCGCCCCATCCCGTAGTAGGCGTGTTTAATGCCAATGAAGTTCGGCTCCAACTTCGGTCCTTCGTGGTCTGGCGGATAGACATGCAGCACGCGCCCGCCGCTGTAGGACTTCGGTTCCGTCCGTGTCGTCACCGTGGCCTTCTGCACAGCATTGCCGCTCACGCCGTCCGCGTCGCGCATCGTAAATTCGCACTCGTACGTTGTCCCCGGCTCCAGGTTCAGGATGCTCCCCGCAAACCCATGCGGCACCGTGTACGTCATGCTTTCGCGATCCCGGTAGACGCGCTCGCCGCCAATCCGCAGCAGCGGCAGGCCTTGCCGCCACTCTGTGGTCCCCGCCTTCCGGAACCGCACGTCCACCGTGGCATTGCGGTTGGCATCGCCCGAAATCAGCCATTCGAATCCCAGGTTTAATAACGTGGGGTGTTCGACGTGAAATCGGCCGGGCTGCGTAGCATTCTGGGCCTGCATCGCGCAGGCGGCAAGGAGTGTCAGGATAGCGGCGCGCATGGGAAAGACTGAGGATGATCTTATATCAGTCCCGCTTACTCATAGCGCAACGCCGTCATCGGATCCACACGTGTCGCCCGGCGCGCCGGAATGTAGCAAGCCGCAAGGATTACAGCCGTCAGGCCAATTGCCGTCACCGCAAACGTGGCCGGGTCGAACGCCTCCACGCCAAAAAGCAGCTGCCGCAGTAGCCGTGTCAGCGCAAACGCGCCCGCCGCGCCCAGCGCCACGCCCACCAGTCCGATCTGCAATCCCTGCCGCAGCACCAGCCACAGCACGTCGCTCCGCTCCGCCCCCACCGCCATCCGTATGCCGAACTCCCGCGTCCGCTGCGCCACCGTGTACGCCATCACGCCGTAAATGCCCACCGCCGCCAGGCCCAGCGCAATAAAGGAAAACAGGCTGAGGAGTACGGTCAGGAACCTCGGCCGTGTGGTCGCCGCGTCAATCACCTCGCTCATCAGCCGCACCTGCGCCACGGGCAGCGAGCCATCCACGTTGCGGATCTGCTCCCGCACCGCACGAACGATATTCTGTGGATCTCCCGCCGTCTTCACCAATAAATAGATGTTCCGTACCCCGTCTCCCTGCACATTGGGAAAATAGACTTCTGTGCCGGTCGGTTGGTCCACTCCCGCGTTCTTCACGTCCGCCGCCACGCCCACAATCGTCCGCCACTCTCCGGCGCGTCCGCGCCGCAGCCGCCGGCCAATCGGGCTTTCATTGCCGAAAAACGCCCGGGCCATGGTCTGATTGACGACCGCCGTAAACGGCGCATTCGCCCCGTCGCGCGCATCCAGTGCCCTCCCTTCCACAATCGGCACGCGCATCATCTCGAAGTACCGCGCCGATACGCCCTGGTAAAAGCTCACGTTTCCGTCCGGCCCGCCGGGCTTCTTCACATAACCTTCAATATCGGTATCGTCGGCGTTCAAAGCCCGCAGCGGCGGTAATCCTGTCGCCACCGATACGCCCTCCACGCCCGGCAGGCTCTCCACGCGCTCCAACACGCGGCCCCATAACTGTTGGACGTCCTTCGATTCCCGCATTTGCGACGGCGGCACCGCAAGCCGCATCGTGACGACTCGTGCCGGGTCCAGCCCAATATTCACCTGTTGCAACTTCCAGAACGTACGGACCATCAGCCCCGCCCCCACCAACAACAGCAACGCCAGGGCCAACTCCGCCACCACCATCGCCCGGCGCAACAAATGGGCGCCCGTCGTCGCCGTCGTCCGCCCCGTGCCGCTGCGCAGCGACGTCGATGCATCCCCAGCGAACTGTGCCAGCGGAGCCAGCCCAAAAAGGATGCCCGTAACCAGGCTCGCGCCGAGCGTGAAAAACAGCACTCGCCAGTCCATGCCAATTTCGTCCGCCCGCGGAATACTCCCCTGGTTAAACGCCAGCAATAACTGCAAAGCGGCCCAGGCAACGCCCAGCCCCGCCGCCGCGCCCAGTCCCGCCAGGCACATCCCCTCCACCACGCATTGCCGGGCCAGGTCCCACACCGTGGCGCCCATTGCCTTGCGCACCGCCATCTCATGGTGACGGGACTCTGCGCGCGCCAGCAGCAGATTGCCCACGTTCACGCAGGCAATCAATAACACGAACCCCACCGCGGCCAACATCACCAGCATCGCTGGCCGCACATTTCCCACAATTTCATCGTGATAGGGGAACGCAACCAGCGTATGGAATTTCGTGTCGAACGAGTGCACATTCGGGCTCTTATGTTCTTCCTGTTCCGTCATCACGCGCCGTAGTTCTTCCCGTGCCCGTTCCAGGCTCGTACCCGGCTTCAACCGGCCCACGACGTTCTGAAAATGGCTCGCCCGTCCGCCGGGGTTCGCCGGGTTGATCTGTTGTGGGAACCAGATTTCGGGCGGGTCTACTTCGCCGGGAGGGAACGCAAACCCGGCAGGCATAACGCCGAGAATGGTGACGGTCATCCCATTCACCTTCGCGGTCTGGTTCAGCACATTGCGGTCACCGCCGAACGCGCGTTTCCACAGGCCATCGGAAATTACCATCGTCGGCGGAATCCCCGGCCGGTCGTCGTCGGGAGCGATATAGCGGCCCAGTTGCGGAGCCACGCCCAGCGCCGGCATCATGCCGCCGGTAATCGCGGCAGCCGTCACGCGAATCGGGTCTCCGGTTCCCACCAAGTTCGCGCCAGTCAGTGTATAAGCGTCCAACGACTCCCACGATGTCGTCACTCGCCGCAAATCCAGCAACTCCGGTGTCGACATCCAGAACTTCCGGAATCCCCCGCTACTCCCGTAGGTGGGAAACTCCGTATAGATCCGCACCAACCCCTCAGGCTGCCGGAACGGCAGCGGCCGGAACAGGACCGCGTCTACGACCGTAAAAATGGCCGTGTTGGCCCCAATGCCAAGGGCCAGGCAAAGGACCGCTGCAATCGTAAAGCCCGGACTATTCCAAAGGGAGCGGAAAGCGTGGCGTAGCAGGCGCATATAGTCCTCCTACGCTCACACATCCGGAATGTTCCCTCAGACTCGAATCTTTGCCGCTTGGATAGATCCGGCGCTACTCTCGCTTCGCTCGTTTTGCCGTCACATTCCCGGTTGTAAAGCTGGACCCATCCGGAGCGAATTTTATGTCGGGTACGCCGCTAAGAGAGAAAAAGGTATCCGGTGTGGCGGCATATAGCACCACCTCGCCCAGGCTGGGAACGGTCAGAACCAGGTGGTCTTGCTCCACCCGGCACGCAATCTTGCCCATCCGCGCCGCGTCATATTCACCCGCAAACTTTGCAAGACTCTCCGCCGGCAGCACAAGGGCCTCCCGCTCACGCGCCTTGTCCGGCCATCCGTAGGCGGCCGCGAACGACATGGCGATTTCGCCTGCTAATCGCCCGCCGTTTTGGGAATTCGTCAAGACGACAAAGCCTCGACCGTCGAATCCCGCCATGATCACGGCCTCAAACCCCGCATCGGCGCCGCCATGGCTGAAGCGTTTGAGGCCCCCGGACTCCTCAATCCGGAACCCAAGCCCATAGGAGGGATTGGCCGGGCGCAGCATCTCTTCGACGGTTGCCTGTTGCAGAATGGTCGGTGCGCGTCCCTCCCGCGTCTTTTGGATGGCGATCACGAATCGCGCCAAATCCGATGCCGTCGTCCATAGGCCGGCTGCCGCCATCTCTGGGTAGGTGTAGTAGCGGCCCTCGTAGGCATCCCCATTCCCCTGGTAGCCGGTGGCTGCCTGGAAGGCCAACCGCTGTGGGAGCGGGTTTTCGTACGTCGAATGCTGCATTCCCGCTTTAGATAAGACGGTCTTTTTCAGCAAGGCCGGAAACGGTTCGCCTGTCACATCGGTCAGCAACAACTGCGCCACCGTGTACCCGCCTCCCGAATAGCGGAAACGGGAACCCGGTACCAGATCCACGCGCACGGCGGGAGAATTGGCCGGTCTCTCCCCATCGAGAATCTGCGGAATCGTCGGTAGCGGAGATCCGGCAGGGTAGCCAGGAAATCCATGTACGGTAAGTCCAGCCATGTGGCTAAGAATCCGCCGCAGCGTGACTTTCTGCTCTTTCGTGTACTCGTTCTCGGGAACCTTCCACGAACGCAGGTAACTGTTTACATCTGCATCGAGCTTTAGCTTGTCCTGTTCCACCAGCGACAATACCGCCGCCGCCGTCAAGGGTTTGCTGATCGAGCCCGCCAGGAAGAGGGTCTCGGGAGTGACCGGCCGCCGCGTCGATACATCGGCCAGGCCATACCCTTTCGCCCACGCAATTTCGTAATTCTCAATCGCCGCCACACTCACGCCATGGACGTTCATGGCTTTCATTCGCTCCTGTATCGTGTAGCGAGGCGCGGGCCTTCCTTTTACCGCCACCCGGGGCGTGAGCCCGGTTTCCACCGCGCGTATACGCTCGGCGTCCTGCGCCGCGCCTCGTGAGAACGTGGCGAGCAGAAGGAGCGTCGCCAGGAAAACCCTTGTCATCATCGGACCTCTGGGTAGCCATGACGAAGCAATCGGGGGATATGTTCCAAATGCGCCACAGTGGTGTTTTCCTTCAGGTGAAATCCGTAAACCAGACGTCTTGTTCAGGAATTTCTGGTCTATCTCCTCACCCATCCGGAGCGTAGCATCTAAGTAGATACGAGGAGTTCAATATGCCCGCAGTGGCCTGGCTCGCGGCAACGCTCGTCTTTTGCCTGATGGCAAAGGCAGCCGAGCCGTCCCGGCAGACGCCCGTCTACACCGGTGCCAGCATAGTCAACGCCGCCACCAACGAACCCGGCCCTCTGGCGCCGTTGGCACTCGTGTCTCTATACGGCAAGGACCTTGCCGTCGTCACGCGCGCCATCGCGCCCGACGACCTCCGTAACGGCCAACTCCCCACTACTCTCATCGGAACCGGCGTCACCGTAGCCATCGACAACGTCACCGTCCCCATCCTTTTCGTATCTCCGAACCAGATTAACTTTCTCATTCCAGGCAACATGCGCACCGGCCGCCGGCAACTTCGTGTTCTTACCAACGGAAAAGCCGGTCCCGACGTTGAAATTCTGATCGCCGAATCGTCTCCTGGCCTATTCGCCCAGGAGCAGCGCGAAGTGATCGCCACCCAGGCCGACGGGACTCTCATTACGCCTCAGAACCCAGCCCGCCCCGGCGAAGTGCTTGTGTTTTATGCCGCTGGGCTCGGGGCTACCTCGCCGGCCGTCACCGGACTTACCATCCCGAACGCGGCCGCGTCTATCACAGCGCGGTCGCAATTCGCTGTGCTTCTCAACGGCCAGCCGGTGGCGGATGACAACATACTCTACGCCGGCGTCACTCCTGGCTTCGCCGGGCTCTATCAAATAAACTGCCGGTTGCCCGACGATACTCCGGAAAACCCTGAAATCCGCCTCCGCCTCCCCAACCAAACCAGTCCGCCCAAGGTGTTCATCTCCGTCCGTCCGGCCGCCGTCTCGTTACAATAATCACTTGCCATGACCACACGTGCGCTGGGTGCGGTTCTCTTCGTTGCGTCCGTATCTCTTCTTTCCACCGGACGCCTGTTCTGGGAGGTGGCTGACTACTATCCGGCAGCCCCGTCCCCCGATGGCGTCACGGCGTTCGACAGCCGCTTCCAGCAACTCCGCGCCATGTTGCCGCCCAAAGGAATCATCGGTTACATAACCGACCCCGGCGTTTCGGCGACGGACGTGAACGCGAACGCGGAGTTCTACCTGACGCAGTACGCCCTCGCCCCCCTTATCGTGGTGAATTCCACCACTCCCCGCTACCTCGTAGGGAATTTCCACCACCTCACTACAACCGGGTCTCTGCGGGACAAGGGCTATCGGCTCATCAAAGAGTTCGGCAACGGCATAGCGCTCCTGGAAAATGAGAATGCGAAGGAGTCCCGCTAATGGTTCGCCCCACCCTTTGGTCGGCCGGATGTTTCCGCCGTGCCGTCCCGGTCGCTACTACCATTGACGGCTGCAACACCCTGCTCGAAAGAAGAGCCGCAAGGGGAGCCGTCTAGTGGGGTACCTGCTTCTTCTCACCGCAATCGCCGCCGGATACGCGGGAATGAGAGCGGCTTGGCCCGCTCCGCGGCACTGGTCGGCCACCGATCCTCTGCGGCTCTCCGCTGCTCCCGCCATGGGATTAGGTATCGCCAGCGGCCTCTTCTTCGCCCTCCGCGTGGTCCTCGAACTGCCTCCATGGGCCGTAATCGCCGCGCTGCCGGCGGCACTGCTCGTTCTAGGCGCCATCGCCTGGAAACGGGCGGCTGCCGCTCTGCCTGATCCTGTCCGGCCGGACGACGACTGTCCCACCTGGCTGTGGATACTCTTTGGTCTCGCCGCGGCCATGGCCCTCTGTACCTACCTCATGCTCAGCGGCGCCGCCCCGCACGGAGAATGGGATGCTTGGTCCATCTGGAACCTCCGCGCGCGCTTCCTCTTCCGGGCTCAGGAATTCACCAGTCCCTTTTCTCCGCTTATGGACTGGTCTCATCCTGACTACCCCATTCTCCTCCCGGGGGCGATCGCTCTCCTCTGGCACGTCTCCGGTTCCGATAGCCCGGGAATCCCCGCCGCCGCCGGCCTTTGCTGCCTCATCTCCGCCGTCGCCGTCCCATTCTCAACAATCCGTCTGCTCCGGGGATCCGGACTGGCGGCGCTCAGCGCCATCGCGATCCTCGGAGCTTCGACATTGGTCCGCAACAGCGCCTCCCAGTATGCCGATGTTCCCTTGTCCGCCTTTATCGTTATCGCTGTAAGTCTACTGGTGTATGGATTGGCTGACCAGTCCCGGGAACGGCTGTCCCTGGCCGGCCAATTCACCGGTCCGGTTCTGCCCGCCGGCGTCGCCGCCGGCTTTGCCGCCTGGACGAAAAACGAGGGATTGTTGTTTTGGCTGGCGCTCGGAGCGGCCCTTCTCCTCTGCGTCCGTAGCAGGGAGGAATGGCGCGCGCGCATCCGGCTGATGCTCCCCTTGGCAGGTGGAGTTTTATTAATCTTTATGCTCGTCGGGCACTTTAAAGTGCATCAGGCGCCTCCCAATGACCTGCTAAACGCGTCAAATATGTCGCTTTTAGGCGCCAGAATGACCAATTTTGCGCGTTTTGGCGCCACATTTTGGGCCTTTGTGAGTGAGTTTTTGGCGTTCGGAAACACCAAATTACCCCCCATCGCCCTCTTCGGCATCTGGTTCGCTCTTGTCCGGTTCCGGCCTTCTTTGACAACTACTCATCTCCTGCCCTTAGCCATCGCGGCGTTCCAACTCGCTGGCTACTTCCTTGTCTATGTGGCGGCCTCCAAAGACCTTGACTGGCAACTGAATACCTCCCTCTCCCGCCTCCTGCTTCACCTTTGGCCTCTCTTCGTGATGGGTATCTTCCTGATTTCACGTAATATTTTCGAAAAACCAGCGCAACGTAGCCGCCCTTCCGCGCGTTCCAAGTAGGAGCGTACAATGACAACAGGAGTTCCTATGCTGTTTTCGAAGTTCGGACTTTTAGGTATTTGCGGCCTGGGACTTGCCGCCCAAACCGCGAAAACGGAACCCTATGTGGTGCCGCTCGGTACCCGCGTACCGCTGGTCATGATTAACAGCGTGTCAACCAAGCACGCCGCCGAAGGCGACCGCGTCTACCTGGAAACCTCCTATCCCATCCTGGCTGATGGGCGTGTTGTCATACCTCCTGGCTCGTATGTTGCTGGAACGATTACTGCTTCCAAGCGGGCGGGCCGGGTAAAGGGCCGCTCGGAGCTCTATGTTCGTTTCGATTCGCTGACTCTGCCCAACGGAATTACGCGGGATTTCCGGGCGCGGATGGGCGCGCTGGACGGTCGTGCCTCCGAAGAGTTTGACCGGACGGAAGGGAAAATCAAGGGGGAAGGCACCAAAGGCGCCGATGCCGTGAAAGTGGCCACCGCGGCTGGCGCTGGCACCTCGGTGGGCGTAATCGCTGGGAGCGCGGCGGGCCGCCCGATGATGGGAACGGCCGTGGGCGCCGCCGCCGGCGCCGCCGCGGGTATGGTGGGTGTACTGCTTTCGCGCGGGCAGGATGTTGTCTTGGGGCGGGGAACGGTTGTGGAGATGGTTCTCGACCGGTCGTTGGAGTTTACGGAGACTGAAGTCGATTTCAGCAACGCGCCGGGAGGCCGGCGTTCCAGCATTACCGAGGAAGGGCCGGTTCGCAAAAGGCCTAATTCTTCCAATGGCTTACCGGGAAATCGGCCAGTGCTCGGCGTGCCGTAGGGGGGAACGCCTATATCCTTGAAGGGAAACGCCTTGTAAGACCCCAGTACTTTCGGCCTTATGTTCCACCGGGCTCAAAGTACTTATCTTTTTTGAGAATTCAGGCCTATTCTCCAAAGGTATTCTCGCCGATACACTTTGTGTGGAGCCATGGACCTAGGATCATTAGAACTCCAAATATTCGTTAGTCTGACGGTAGTCCTTGGCGGCGCCTTTGTGGCTTTGGTCTGTGATTACCTGAAGGGCAACAACGAACAGTTACGCGAACACAATATTGAACTGCGGGTCCGAAAAGAGGAACAGGAGCGGCGCCTGCTGTTAGACCCCGCCGCGTTTCTCGGCCAAATCGTTTCTCCACAACAAGTTCCGCAACCCATTTCTCCCGCGCTCCGCCCTGCCGCTGGCCACGAGACAATGCAGACATTTGCCGGAGCGGAAGCTCTGGCGGAAGCCGACGTCCTCGCCGCCGTCCTGCAGGACCGGTCTTCTGCGGAGGACATGCCGGTAGCCGACGTACCTCCCCTGGCCCCGCGCCGGAACAACCGGCCGGTCAGAAGCGCAAACCGCAAGGGAAACCGGCGTGGTGAAGGCTATGCCGATTGGGTTCGTCCCGAAGTGATTGCGCGAGTTGCGCGCCGCGCAGAGGCAGCCGAGGCGTATCAATCCGATATTCGCGAGGAGATTGAAGCCGCCAAATCCGAGACGCCCGCACCCTTGCAGCCCGCGCCGTTGAACGCGGCTGAAAACTGGGATATCCGCGACCATCTTCCTCCGCGCGAGCGCGCGCCGCGCCTGGCGAACGCTGTGGTGCGCGCGGACGAGCAGCCGGCCATCGCGGAACCTGTCGCCGCAGTGGAAGAAACCGCCGTTGCCGCGGCGAGCGAACCGCCAATATCTGTGGTGGCTCTTCCGGTCTCTACTCCCGCACCGTTGACCGCGGAGACAAAACTTGGCGACGAAGAAGCCGCCTATCTGCAGCGTGAAATTGAAAAAGTCGCTCAGCTCCAGCGGCAACCCGCTATTACCGCGCCCGGTACAATCCTACGCCCATTGACCGTACCAGCTTTGAAACTGGAAGAAGAGTTGCAACGCGTTGCCGAAGAGAAACACGCCGCGAAGCCCTTGCCGGCTGCGGCGGTGACGCCTCTCTGGCACAGCCCGCTGCTTGATGAAGTAATCGCCGCCAGCGCAAACCGCTCCAAAAAACGAGAAGAGATCCCCATCGCGGAGCCAGTCGTTGTCGCCGAGCCAGTCGTTGTCGCGGAGCCGGTCGCCATCGCGGAGCCGGTCGCCGTCGCCGAGCCGGTCGCCGTCGTGGGGCCTGTTGGCGTCACGGAGCCTGCTACCGTCGCCATCGCGCCCCCCCATCTCGCAACTCCCACTCCCCAGGCCCCTTTTCTCCCAGCGAATGCGCTACCCGCGCCTCTGGTGAAAGAACCTGCCATTGTTCCGGCCGCCGCGGCGGAGCCGGTCATCAACTGGTTGGACCTTGCGCCTCCGATGGTGTTGCCGGAAGATACCGTAGTGACCGGATCCGTTGCGGAGTCGATGCCAGCTCCGGCCGTGCATTGGTCGGAAATTGCGCTGGGCCCGGACGTCGCAGCGGGAGACCTACCGCCCGTAGCCGCACCTCCCGATGCTCCGCCGTCGGCCGCGGAGATTCTGGCCTACTACACGTTCGCTCCCAGCTTCTCCGCGCTCGCGGGGGCGGGTGTTCTACCCGCGTTGGACTACATGGCAGTTTGTGCTCCGATAGAGGCTCCGGTGGCCCGGCTGCCGCTGCTGTGGGAACCTGCTTTGGCTCCCGTGGCGGAAGAAGCATTTCTTGATGACCCGGCCGTGGCCGACATGGAACCGGAGCTTCCGCAACTTCTTCCGCTGCTGGAGGAAACGCCAAACGCCCCACCCGTATGGCGTGAAGAACCACGGGCCGCCGCTGCTCCCGCTCAAACCGCGGAATTTACTCTGCCGGCTCCTATTGACATATCCGCCGCCCGGATTTTCGAGCCGGAACCAGCCGCGCCGCCCATCCCGCAGGCTGCTCCCGCGCCCACCTATCCAGATCTGCTTTTGCCGGCCGGAATGCACGATTTCTCGACCTGGGCCCGCCTCATGTCCTTGCCGAATCCCATGACTGGGATTCTGTTCCTGATTTCGCTGCACAATAACGAAGACTCCTCGTTGCCCGAACGCAAGGGACCAGGGATTGGGGAAGAACACGCCCCTGCCATCGATCGGTTAATGTCCTCATTTATCCGGGAAGGGGACTTCGGAAGCCGGTTGTCCGATAGGGAATGGGTATTCATCTATAACAATGACGTCGCCGGGTTCAATCAACGCCGTGTCGGCATGATCAGTGAAAAGCTTTGGGACTTCCAACTGCGCCACCTGGGTTTGGCTCGGATTACCTTCAAATGGGGTGCGATCGACGTTCACCGGGAAACCCTGGCCACGGCCGCCAACGCTGCCAGAGATCGCATGAACCAGACCAGACGAGCCAAGAAACTGCCTGGCCCAGGTATCGCGGTTCCACGCCAAGCCGTGAACGCCTAGCGGTTTTTAGGTAGACTGCCGCCGCTTGGAGGCTTTACCAAACGGGACAAAACTTCGTCCGGCGTATCCGACAGCAGGAAATCGTCGAAATAGATCGTATCTACCGATGCCCGGTGTGGACTCCGATGTATGCCCGGCTGGCAGAAGTATACCGATTCCGCTCCCTTGGTCTTTACTCGCTTGTCGAGCACAAGGACTCCGTTAAACCATAGCCGCACATTGCCCACTTGCTCATCCTCGGACCAGTGGATGTGCATTGCCAACTGATACCATTTGCCTATCGCAAAGGGAGCATCCCAAAGCACGCCATTGCGGCCCAGGTTTCCGGTCCCGTAGCGGATACGCGTTTCGCCTTGGGCTCCGGGCTCCACCCACCAAGTCATGACGTTGTTCCACCGGGGAGGAGGCGTTCCTTCCCAGTAGAAAAAGTTGTCGCGATCCTTCGGCGGGTCCGCCATTTGGAGAAAGAACGACATAAACGTGTCCGCGCCCTCTTGCACCGTGATTTTAGGGCCTCCCACCTGCACTCGCTGCTGCTGCGCATTGAAGACATCGTCTTCGTGGATGGTGAACTTACCCGCATATTTGCCGCTCCGCACAACATCGGTAACCACCTGCACATTGCGGGGAGAAGCATTCTGGCTACGCGTTCCCGTGCTGTTCCATTCGCTGAGGTCGCCGGTCTCGAATCCGGCCTGAAATAGGATTTTTGCGTGGGCTGGAATGGCAGCACAGACTATGGCCGCGGCCACGAGGGAGCCGGCTGACCGGCAAGGCAAGGTTGTCATAGGCATCTTTCTCGCGCCTTGGCCTCGCGCCTTGGCGCACTGCTGCCCTATTTTTCCCGAATGGCTGCTGGATTGCAAACCGGGTGCTGCACGGCGGCACGGGAGTGCGGTGAAGCTGTTGGAGAATGGTAGATCGCGATGACCGGAAATACGCAACTCTTTCTTCAGTTGGCGCTTATCGTCGGCGTTTCTCGAGCCTGCGCGTGGCTGTTCCGGCGCATGGGGCAGACGCAAGTGGTGGGAGAAATGGCGGCTGGTATCGCGCTGGGGCCCACATTGTTCGGCCAACTATTTCCTGAGGCCCACCGCAGTTTTTTCCCACCCGGCTCGCTAGGACCTTTGCAAGCGTTCAGCCAGGTGGGAATTGCGATCTTTGTCTTCCTGGTTGGCGTCCGCACTGACTTTGAAGAACTACGGCCGCATAGCCGTCTGGCCGCCGTGACGAGCGTGGTTAGCATTGCGGCGCCGCTCGCGATGGGCGCGTTGTTGGCTTTCTATCTGCTGCCGCGGTACGGAAGCAATAATCCCACCGCGTTCTGTCTGTTTCTGGGGGTCGCCATTAGCGTTACGGCTTTCCCGGTACTGGCTCGGATTCTGATGGAACGGAATCTGTTGGAAACGCGGATCGGCGCCTTGGCAATCGCCTGCGCAGCGGTTAGCGACCTGGCGGCGTGGGCGCTGTTGGCTGTGCTTACGGTATTGACGCAAAGTTCCCATTCGGGATTCCCGCTGGCGTGGCTGGCCCCGGCTTTGGTCATCTACGGGATCTGTGCGATGGGATTGCGGCGCTTGTTGCCGCGTATTGCGGTCTCGAAGCGGGATGGCGAGTTGGCGATGGGATCGATCGCGGTGCTATTGGTAGTCGCGATGATTTCCGCGGCCGCCACGGAATGGATGGGATTGCATGCGTTGGTGGGCGCCTTTGTTGCGGGACTGATCACGCCCCGTAGTCTGCGCAAGGAGTTGATCGAGCATTTGGAGCCGGCGACCCTGCTATTGATGATTCCTATTTTCTTTGCATTGACCGGTCTGAAAACCAACCTTGTTGTCGGCATTGGCGTACCGGCTTACCTCGATCTGGGTCTAATCCTTTTTGTCGCCGTGGTAAGCAAATGGGGCGCGGCGGCGGCCACCTCCCGGTGGATGGGTCTGCCGTGGAACGAGGCGAGCCAACTGGGCCTGATGTTGAATGCCCGCGGGTTGGTGGAGCTGGTTGTGTTGAACGTGGGCCTGGAACTCGGGATCATTCCGAATTCTCTGTTCTCGCTGATGGTTTGCATGGCGATTGTCACCACGATCATGGCCACGCCGTTGATCGATTGGTTACGCCGCCGGGCGACGGGCGATTGATGTGAGAAAATGCTGCCACAGGTTGTATGCTCCCGTATCTGGTCCTCTTCCTTTTGCTCGGTTTCACTTTCGGGTGCACCGGGCCCTATTCCACGGAAAACGTCGCTGCCAAGGAGGCGCCTCCTATTGACGTCCGCGTGATACCCGTTACCAGGGAATCCGTGCCGGATGTGGTGACGGCGAACGGTGAACTGTTCGCCGAAGAATCCACGAATATTACGACGAAGGTCCCGGGCCGCATCGCCAAAATGAATGTCGATTTGGGCAGCGTGGTGAAGCAGGGCGACGTTCTGGCGGAGTTGGAAAAAGACGACTATGAGTTTCGGGTGCAACAGACCGAAGCTCTGGTGGAGCAGATTCGCGCGCGCTTGGGGCTGCTCAACAAAGATTCCGATGACGTGAAGCCCGAACAGGTGGCGATTGTCCGCGAGGCGGATGCGGCGTTGCGCGAGGCCAAATTTATCCTGGATACGACGACGCGGCTTGCTAAAGACGGCGTTGTTTCCCGCATCGAGTACGAAAAAGCCAACGTGCGGACGCAGGGTATAGAAGCGCGGTATCAGGCGGCGATCAGCGAGGTAATGCAACTGCGGTCCCAGTTGAGCGAGCGGCGCGCCCAACTCGCACTGGCCCGGCAACAACTGGAGGACGCGACCATTCGCGCTCCCTTTTCCGGAGCGATTACGCGGCGGGCGGCTTCGGTCGGCGAGTTCCTGCCCGTGAACGCGCTGCTGGTGACGCTGGTGCGGCAGAATCCGCTGCGTGTGCGGCTCGGCGTGCCGGAGCGGCAGGCGGCGCGGATCCGACACGGACAACCGGTGGAAGTCCGATTGGAAGGTATGGCGGAACGGTTCGTCGGCCGTGTGGTGCGCTTGAGCCCGGCGATTGACGCACAGAGCCGGTCGCTGGTGATCGAAGGAGAGTTGCCGAATCCGAATGGTCTGCTGCGGCCGGGTTCCTTCGTGGAAGGGACGATTGTTGTGAATGGCGAGGCGCTGGGCATTTCCGTTCCCGAAGAGGCCGTAGCTGCGTTTGCGGGCATTAACCGGACCTTCCTGGTGAAGAATGGAGTCTTGGAAGACCGGGTGGTGAAAACGGGGCGGTCTCTTTCCGGGGGACGAATTGAGATCCTGGATGGGCTCGCGGCGGGAGATCAAGTAGTCGCCAAAACCAGCGACCGGATGGCCAAAGGGCAGAAAGTCCGGGTGCGGTAGATGCAAAAACTGGCGGAGGTATGCGTCGCACGGCCGGTATTTGCGGTCATGTTGATTCTTGCGCTGGTGGTGATCGGCGCTGTTTCGTACTCCAAGCTCGGTGTGGATCGGTTCCCCGATGTCGATATGCCGATTGTGTCCGTGCGCACGGTTCTTCCTGGCGCCTCGCCGGAAGAGATGGAAAGCGCGGTGACGCGGTTTGTCGAAGACTCGGTGGCGACGGTGGAGGGCATCGACAATATTCGGTCCACATCTACGGAGTCGCTTTCGGTTGTCACGATCACGTTTAACTTGAATCGGAATATTGACGTCGCGGCGCAGGACGTCCGTGACGCGATTGCATCGATCATCGCGCAGTTGCCCAAAGATGCGAAGCCGCCGCTGATCAAGAAGCTGGACGCCGATGCGTCGCCGATTATGACGCTGGTGCTCCATGGCGAGAAGACTGGCCGCGAGTTATATGAGATTGGGGAGCGGGCCATTAAGGATTCGATCGAATCTGTCGGCGGCGTGGGGCAGGTGCAGGTGTTGGGCGGGCAAAAGCGCGCCGTGAATATCTGGGTGGACGCCGACCGCCTTTCCGCGTACAGGATTCCGATTCTGAAAGTGCGCGACGCTGTGGTTCGGCAGAATTCCGATATTCCCGGCGGGCGCGTGGACGAGGGTTCGCGCGAACTCGTGCTGCGCACGTTGGGCCGGTTTCCGGATCCGAAACAGTTCAATGACCTTGTCGTCGCCACGATTAACAATACGCCGGTGCGTATTCGCGACATCGGTTACGCCGAGGATGGTCACAAGGAGCAGCGGACGTCGGCACGGTACGACGGACGGGCCGCGGTGGCGCTAGAAGTGCGGCGGCAGTCGGGCGCGAACACAGTTGACGTTGTCAACAACGTGAAGGCGCGGCTTGTGCGCGTGCAGGAACTGTTGCCGAAGGGTGTGCAGTTGGCGCTGGTGCAGGATCAGTCGCTTTATATTGAAGCCGCGTTCCACGAAGTGCAATTGCACCTCATTCTTGGGTCGATTCTGGCGTCGCTGGTGGTGCTGCTTTTTATGCGCGACTGGCGTGCGACGGTGATTGGCGCGGTTGCCATTCCGACGTCGATTATTGCGACGTTCGGCGCCATGCGCGCGTTGAACTTCACACTGAACAACATCACGATGCTGGCGCTGGTGCTGATGGTGGGCGTTGTGATCGATGACGCAATCGTTGTTCTGGAAAACATTTTCCGGTTCATCGAAGAAAAGAAAATGCAGCCGCGTGAAGCGGCCATTCTTGCGACGCGCGATATCGGCCTGGCCGTTATGGCGACAACGTTCAGTTTAATTGTCGTGTTCTTGCCGGTATCGTTCATGTCGTCTATTTCCGGGCGCTTTCTCTATTCTTTCGGCGTGACGGCGACGGTGGCGATTCTTGTCTCACTGGTGGTCAGTTTCAGTCTGACGCCGATGATGTGTTCGCGACTATTGCGGGCGTCCGATGTGGGCCACAAAGAGGAGCGGGACGGACTCTACGAATGGATGGAGCGCGGGTACATGCGGATGCTGGGCTGGTCCATGCGCCACCGCTTGTTGATCGCCGGTCTGGGCGTATTGACGATGGCGTCGACTGTTCCGTTGTTCCGGATGGTGCGCCAGGAGTACCTGCCGTCAAACGTAGACGAGAGCGAGTTTGAGATGAGCATCAACGCGCCGGAGGGCACCAGCCTGTCTTCGATGGAAGCCGTGTTGGACCGGGTCTATCTGGAGTTGAGCGGCATGCCGGGCATCAAGCACATGGTGAGCCTGGTGGGGACCGGCTATCTGCAGGCCGTCAATAGCGCGCGTGTGTATGTGCGGCTGGAAGACGTCGAGAACCGGGTGTTTTCGCTGACGCGTCTTTGGAAAAAGACACTGGAAGGGAAACCGATGGAGGCGTTCCAGGGCATATATTCGCAACGGGACGTGATGCAGGCAGTCCGTGCGAAGATGAAGCAGTTTACTGACTTGCGCGGGCGCGTTGGCAACATCCAATCGTTGAACCAAGGCTCGGCGCCCTACGATATCGACTTCGTGATTCGCGGGCCGGAGTTGATGACGCTCCACAAGTACAGTGAAGATTTGCGGGCGAAGGCGCTGGAGATTCCGGGGTTGGTGGATATCGATACTACGCTGCGTGTCAACAAGCCGGAACTGCGCGTGTTTATTGACCGGGAACGCGCGGCCGACCTGGGTGTGGACGCCAGCGATATCGCTAGTTCGCTGCGCCTGATGGTGGGCGGCGATGACGAAGTGTCGCGTTACCGCGACGACAAAGTGGCCGAGGAGTATGACGTGGAGGTGCGGCTGAAAGACAAAGACCGCAACTCTACGAACAATGTGTCGAAGCTCTATGTGCCGGCGACGGGAAACCGGTTGGTGCGTCTGGATAATGTCGTGCAACTGCGCGAAGCGATGTCGGCATACCGCATCGAAGGGCTGGACCGGCAGCGGCAGGTGGGCATCCGCGCTAATATTACCGCCGGTTACGGCCTGGGCGACCGCTTGCCCAAGATGTTCGAAGCGGCGGAAGAGCTTCACATGCCCGCATCTTACAGCACGACGGTAATCGGTCGGGGTCGCGAGTTTGAGCGCACTCTGACCGAGTTCCTGCTGGCCTTTGCGCTCTCCGTGGTGTTCATGTACATGATCCTTGCCTCGCAGTTCGAGAGCTTGCTGCACCCGGTGACGATCCTGCTTAGCCTGCCGCTGGCCGTACCGTTTGGATTCCTGTCGCTCTGGTTTTTCAGCGAAACGTTGAACCTGTATTCGGCGCTCGGCATTCTGGTTTTGTTCGGCGTGGTGAAGAAAAATTCGATTCTCCAAGTGGACCACACGAACAATCTGCGACACGAAGGACTGCCCCGGCTAGAGGCCATTTTGCAGGCGAACAAGGATCGTTTGCGCCCCATTCTGATGACAACCGTGACGCTGGTGGCGGGCATGATGCCGCTCGCGCTCGGCACGGGGCCGGGCGCGGAGGAGCGGCGTTCGATTGCGATCATCGTGATCGGCGGTCAGTCGTTGTCGTTGCTGTTGACTCTGATTCTGACGCCGGTGGCTTACTCGCTGTTCGATGACCTCGGCGAGCGGCTACGCCAGAAGCGGCCGGACCACGTTCCCGTGCACGTCCGTTAAGCGGAACCAGCGGCCCTGGAACTTGTACGTGAGCCGCTTGTGGTCGACGCCGAGGCAATGCAGCAGCGTGGCCTGGATGTCGTGAATATGCACCGGATCGTTGACGATGTTGTAGCTGTAGTCGTCCGTCTCGCCCATCTGAAAGCCGCGCTTTACGCCGCCGCCGGCCATCCACATGCAGAAGTTGCGCGGATGGTGGTCGCGGCCGTAGTCGGTCTCGGTGAGCTTGCCCTGACAGTAGACCGTGCGGCCAAATTCGCCGCCCCAGACGACGAGCGTGTCATCGAGCATGCCGCGTTGTTTGAGGTCCTGCACCAGCGCTGCTGCGCCCTGGTCGCTGGCCTTGCACTGGAGCGCGAGGTCGCGCGGCAAGTTGTTATGTTGATCCCAGCCCTTGTGATAGAGCTGCACAAACCGCACGCCGCGTTCCACCAGACGGCGCGCCAGCAGGCAGTTCGCCGCATAGGTGCCGGGCTTGCGGGCGTCTTCGCCGTAGAGTTCAAAGGTGCTGGCCGGTTCTTTGGATAGGTCGGTCAACTCGGGTACCGAGGCCTGCATCTTGTACGCCATTTCATACTGCTGAATGCGCGTGTCGATCTCCGGGTCGTGATAAGCGTCTTCGCGGATCTTGTTCAACGCCTGCAGCGCGTCGAGCATTTCGCGGCGGCCATCGCGGGCGATACCGGCCGGGTCGGCCAGATAGAGCACCGGGTCCTTGCCGCTGCGCAGGCGCACGCCCTGGTAGCGTGACGGCAGGAAGCCCGCGCCCCACAGACGCGAGAAGAGCGGTTGATCCGCATTCACGGAGTTCTGCTGCGAGAGCAGTACGACGAAGGCCGGCAATTCTTCGGTTTCACTGCCCAGACCATAGGAGACCCAGGAGCCAATGCTGGGGCGGCCGGGCTGCTGGCTGCCGCTTTGGATGAATGTGATGGCCGGGTCATGATTGATCGCGTCCGTGTGGACCGACTTTACCAGACAGATATCGTCGGCGATTTTCTTGTGATGCGGGATGAGTTCGCTCATCCACATGCCTGCTTTGCCCGCCTGTTCAAACTTAAACATCGACGAGGCGCAGGGGAAAGAAGCTTGGCCGGAGGTCATGCCCGTGATGCGTTGGCCCATGCGGATGGAGCCGGGCAGTTCGCTGCCATGGAACTTCTTCAATTGCGGCTTGTAGTCGAAGAGATCGAGCTGCGACGGGCCGCCGGACTGATGCAGCCAGATTACTCGCTTGGCCTTCGCTGCGAAGTGCGGGATACCGGGTTGGCCGCCCGTGGCCGCTTCCGCCTTGCCGCCCATGAGAGAGGCCAACGCCGCCACGCTCAGGCCCTTGGCTCCGCGACCAAAGAACTGGCGCCGGGTTTCCAACAACTGCATTTCACGTTTCCAGTTCATCGGTTACTCCTTCGTAATCGCTTCGTCCATGTTCAGCAGGACGGTTGCCACGTTGGTCCACGCCGCCAACTCGGCCGCTGGAATCTTCTTGTCCGCCGGGTATTCGCCCACGGTGAGCAACGCTGCCGCGGCCTTGGTGTCGGCGGTATACCGCGTCATCTGTTTCGCCACGAGGGTTTGCAGAATGGCTGCTTCCTTGGCGTCCGGCTGGCGGCCAGTCACCTTACGGAAAGCCAGAGCGATGCGCCGCGCCGGGTCTGCGCCTGCCTCATGGATGGTCTTTTGGGCCAGTACGCGGGCCGCTTCGATGTAGGTGGGATCGTTCATCAGCACCAGAGCCTGTAGCGGCGTATTGGTGACGGAGCGGCGGGCGACGCACTTCTCGCGGTCGGGCGCGTCGAAGGTGGAAAGCGACGCGGGCGGGGCCGTGCGTTTCCAGAACCAGTACATGCCGCGGCGGTAGAGGTCCGCGCCGGTGCTTTCCTTATAGACCTGGGCGGAGAAAATTTCGCCGCGCGAGATCTCCTCCCAAATGCCGGCGGGCTGGTAGGGATAGGTGCTTTGGCCGCCGACCTTCGCGTTCAACAAGCCGCTGACGGCCAGCGCATTGTCGCGAACCAGTTCCGCGGGCAGGCGGAAGCGCGACATGCGCGCGAGCAGACGATTCTCCGGGTCGCGTTCCACCAGTTCCGGCGTCGCTTTCGATGACTGCCGGTAGGTGGCCGACGTGACGATCAGCCGCTGCATCGCTTTCACGTCCCAGTTGGTGCGTTGGAATTCAGTGGCCAGCCAGTCGAGCAGTTCGGGGTGGCTGGGCGGGTCACCCTGCGTGCCGAAGTTCTCACTCGACTTCACCAGCCCGATGCCGAAATAGTTCTGCCAATAGCGATTGACGGCAACGCGCGCGGTCAGCGGATGGTTCGGATCTACCAGCCAGCGGGCAAGAGCCAGCCGGTCGATCTTTTCGTTGTTGGGCAACGGAGGCAGAACGGCCGGTACGTTGGGGGTTACCTTTTCGCCATGGTTGCGATAATCGCCGCGGCCCAGGACGAACGTGTCGCGCGGTTTGTCCAATTCGGACATCACCATCGTGTTGGGAATCGCATCGTCCAGGATGGCTTTTTGCGCCCGGAGTTGTTTGAGGTCCGTCCAGGCTTCCTGCGTGGGGGCCGGGGCAACATGGGCGAGATAGTGTTCGCGCAAGCGTTGGGTCAGCTCTTTGGGCCTCTGCTTCACGGCCACCGAAACCATGGCGGAAACCCGATGGTCAACGGAGAGGTAGCGCAGTTCGTTTTCGCTCAGCACGCGACGGTACAGGCGAAGGTCGGCCATTCGCCCGCGGAACCCGTTGCGGGTTTCGGTATCGGTTTCCTGGCCGATCGTCAGTTCTCCTGGCGTGCCTGGTTTCACGCTACTCTCGTCCTCGCGGACAACCGGTACGGCGAGGCCGTTGATACGGATCGACAGGCCGCCCGCCTGGGAGTGCAGAATGGCGACGTGGTACTGCTCGGTTTGCACCAGACGGTCCCGTGTCCGCAGGTGCATGCCGGGCGCTTCCACATGCAGGTGCGCGCCACGGCGAAGGTGCGGCAATGGGTCGCTGGCGTCCCACCAGACTTCTAAACGGCCCGTCTGGTGGAGAATGGTCTGCGGTTCATGATGTCCCTGCACCAGCCAGACGGCAATGGAATAGTCCTGGCCTAAGTCCAAGGCGCCCAGCGACACCTGCGAAGGTGTCGAGAACAGAGTGGCCTTCCCGACGCTGGTGAGTACCATGGACGGCTCGCCGCGCAACACGCGGCCGTGACGGTAGTTGCCCGAATGGTCGTCCACCGTTCCGTCCATCTCATACTGGGCCAGCAGTCCCTCCCGCAGGTTCGCGGGCGGTGCGAAGTTCAAGGTGCGCAGGCGTTCCTGTTCCCAGGCTTCCTGCAGCGGTTTGATTTTCTCGTCGGCCAGTTCCGCCTCGCGGATCTTGATGCGGGCGGTCAATTCGTCCAGACGCTTCTGCTGCTCGCCGCTTGGCAGGCGGAGGAACGGATCGGCGTTGCCGTCGCGGCCATCCAGTCCCTTCTCCTTCACGCCGTTGAAGAAGGCGAACATGCGGTAGTAGTCCTTCTGCTTGATGGGATCGTATTTGTGATCGTGGCAGCGGGCGCAACCCATGGTCATCGCCATCCAGACGGTAGAGGTCGTCTCGGCACGGTCGGCCACGTACTCCACCAGATATTCGTCCGGTATCGCGCCGCCTTCATAGTTGATCATGTGGTTGCGGTTGAATCCGCTGGCGATCTTCTGGTCAATGGTCGCGTTGGGCAACAGATCGCCGGCCAGTTGATCCACGGTGAAGCGGTCGAACGGCATGTTGGCGTTGAAGGCGCGGATCACCCAATCGCGCCACGGCCACATATCGCGGTGGGAGTCGATGTGGAAGCCGTGGGTGTCGGCGTAGCGGGCCAGATCAAGCCACGGCATCGCCATCTTTTCACCGTAGTGCGGCGACGCCAGCAATCGGTCCACCTGTTTTTCGTACGCATTGGGGGACTTGTCTTTTACGAAAGCGTCAATCTCGGCGGGTGTGGGCGGAAGGCCAACCAGGTCTAAACTCAGCCGCCGGAGCAGCGTGGCGCGGTCGGCTTCGGATGCGGGAGCCAGGTTTTCTTGCTCCAGACGGGCGAGCACAAAACGGTCAATCGCATTGCGGGCCCATTTGGCGTTCTTCGGCGCGGGCGGTTCCTTGCGTTGCGGTTTGTCGTAGGCCCAATGCGTCTTCCATTCGGCGCCGGAGGCGATCCATTTTTGCACCAGTTCGATTTGGTGCGGCGTCAGCGTGCGGCCCGTCGATGGCGGCGGCATGCGGCGTTTGGGGTCCGCGTGGGCCATACGCAGGTAGACGCGGCTTGCTTCGGGCTTGCCCGGAGTCAACGCGGCCATCGCGCCTTCCTTCGTGTCCAAACGAATGCCGGCCATACGATGGCCCTCATCGGGACCGTGGCAGGCGAAGCAGTTGTCGGACAGAATGGGCCGGATGTCGCGTGTAAAGTCGACACCCTTCGTATCGGCGGCGAACGCAACCGGGAGGCCGGCAACGAGGAATGCAAGGAACTGGCGCGGGAGCACGCTCCTATTTCATCAAAACTGGCTGGTAAAATCCGGGGGTGCGCCTGTTACTGTCTTCTCTCTTCCTGCTGCCTGTCCTTGCCGCCGATGTTCCGTTCACCGTGGTGGATCTTACACTTCACCAGCAGCAGTCCGTCACGCTGCCCGGAGGCGCCAAAATTTCCGTTGAACTGATGGCCGCCTCCGAGACCCGCGACGGTCTGCAATCCGCCGTACGGGAGGCACGGGTTCGCGTGAAGGTTGACGGCCAGGAAGCCGAATTGCGCTGCGGGAACTATGAACTGCCGCGGACGATGGGACGGGTGCAGGCCGATTGCCCCATCACGGCCGCCTACATGAAGAACTCCAATATCGACCACTGGGGTCTGCGCGCGGCGGCCCGTATCCGTCTGTGGCCGGCCGGGTCGCCGTGGATGACGCCGAACGAATTCGGCTATCCGCTGAAACAACGCTGGTTCCTGACGCAGACGCAGATGTCCAATGAGCCCACCCATGCCGACCGGGGCGAGCAGCGGACCCGCAAACAGATCTACTATCACGCGGGTCTCGACATCGGCGGGGCCGAGGCCGCCGCGCAGGTGGTGGCGGCGACCGATGGCGTTGTGGTCTCCCTCGGTAAGGAAGTGATGCCGGAGCACAAAACAGGCACACCGGTGGAACCCCGTTATGACGTCATTTATATTCGCGACTCCCGCGGCTGGTACTACAGATACAGCCATCTGCACTCCTTCGAACCCGCCATTGAACTAGGCGCGGATGTGAAGCGCGGCGATCCCTTGGGGCTGCTCGGCAAGGAGGGCGGTAGCGGCGGATGGTCCCATCTGCACTTTGAAATCAAGAGCAAACAGCCTTCCGGCGCGTGGGGCACGCAGGAAGGGTACGCATTCTTGTGGGAAGCCTACCTGCGAGACTACCGGCCGGATGTGGTTGCCATTGCCCGCCCGCATCTGTATGCCAAGGTGGGCGACGAGGTGACGCTCGATGCTTCCCGTTCCTGGGTGCGGGCAGGGAAGCCGCAGTTCCGCTGGCGGTTGACGGATGGCCGCGCCAGTACCGCGCCGCAGATGCGCGTGCGCTATGGCAAGGTGGGCACGTACAGCGAGGTGTTGGAGGTGCGGGATAGTGCGGGTCACGTTGGGTACGACTTCGCTACCGTGAACGTGTACGACGATACCTCGGACCCGCTCACGGTCCACGCCGCCTACTCGCCGTCTCTACAAATCAAGCCCGGCCAGGAGTTGACCTTCAAAGCCCGCACCTTCGGCCTGACCACGGGCGAGGAAACCTGGGACTTTGGCGATGGTTCGCCGCTCCGCTCCACGCAATCCGATGGCAACGCCGTGAAGCTCGCCAAGAACGGGTATGCCGTCATCAAGCACACCTATGACAAACCGGGAGACTATGTCGTGACGGTGAAGAATGGCTCCGCCACGACACGTCTCTGGGTACCCGTCCGTTAACGGCGGCAGCGGAATACGCGCGCGCCAAACGGTTCAAACAGATGCCGCAACACGCCGTTGCGCAGCGTTGCCGTTTGCGTGCCGAACTCCACCTGGCAGGACTTGTACTCGCTCAGGCCGCTGATCGCCACGTCCACCGGGTTCTTGTCTTCGTTCACGGCAATCACCAGCACACTGTCCTTGGACGGGCGTACCGTGTAGGCGATGCCCCGGTCCAGGCTGTGGCCGGTGTCGAAGTATTCCAGGGCCAGTTTCGCGGGCAGCGGGCGCGCCGCGATTTCACCGGGAATCTGTTTCAGTTCGGAGGCCACGGCCCGGGCGGTTTGCCACGCCGGATTATTCGCCGGACCCAGGTGCAGGCCCCAATAGAGGATGCCATTAGCTCCGTGGACGATGGATTGGTACGCCATAAACCGGCCCTGCTCCTTCGTCGGGTAGAGCATCATCTTCGGGTCCGGCTCCTTCTGGATGGACTCCCAGGCGAACCCCTGCAGCACCATGAACACGGGTTTGGATGGGCCCGATACCTGCCTCATCTTGTCCATGTACTGGCCCACCTGGCTGATGCTCTCGTTCAGAAAGTCGCCCTGTTGCCCATCCGGCCATAGCGCGTACTGGTTGCGAAGCCCACGCGGAATCACGGGGTAGACATCGGTGGCCACAACATCGGTTCCCTCGTTGTATTTCCGCAGCGTGGAAACGAGGTTCGTCGGGGACTGGTTCAGGTAGAACAGCCGCTTGGGGTCTAGGGACTGCACCAGCTTTCGTGTGGCGATAATTCGCTCGGCGGGCGTGCGGATCTCGAGCGGTTTCTTCCACACGAATGTTGGTTCGTCTTCGGTCTCCCAAAGAATCAGGGCCTGTTCGTTGCGAAGCGTTTCGACGGTTTTGCGGATTGCCGCTTCATTGGTTCCGTTCAGAGCGCCGACGCCAGTCCAGGCATAGAGGCCGTGTTGTGCGGCCTTTTGCAGATCGGTCGCCGTGGCGTTGGTGTGTACCAGGTTGAATCCGGCGTCGCGGGCATCCTTCCATTGGTCAGACGTCTTGGGATCGGACGTCTTGGCGAAGTCGTACAGACCCAGCATGAACGTTCGTTGTCCATTGATTTTTATCATTCCATCGGTATCGATGGATAACGCGAGTACGACAGCAAGAAGGAAGTTCATAGCATGCGCTCCCAAGCGGCGATCAGGTCGGCACGATACTTCGTCCACCGTTCGTAGTCCGGCGCGATGGGTTCCACCTGCCGGCTGATGTCGCTGACTTTTTCCTGTCCTTTCGTGACGTAGGCCACGGCCTCGTCAATCAATTGCAGCGTTGCCGTATCCTGCTTGGCGCGCGCCAGTTCGCGAAGATTCCAGAGGAGTTCGAAGTCCTCCGATCCGTCGCGGGAAGCTTCCCAGCGCTTGGTCGTCACCGGTCCTTGCGGCGTCTGGTACACCGTGCCGTACTCGGTAGCCATATTCTGCTCGAAAGACCAGAACTGGCTGAAGCTGTACACCCAGTAGCCGCCGCCGGTCATCCCCATTTGGAACGAGACCCACGGCTTCATGCGGTAGTAACCGAGCGTATCCAGGTTGCGTTGATCCGCCGGCGCTTCGTAGTGCCAGTAGGTTCCGGTCTGGAATATCTTCTTGTATTCTTCCGGATGTTCGCGGACCAGGTGTATGTCGGGCTGCCAGATGTCCACCAACTTGGTTAGCGGCTCCAACATCTCCGGCCGCGCACCACCCGCCGGGTTGGCGTAGATGCGTGCCCGCGGTTCGGCCTTTTTCACTCGCGTAATGTCCCGCACATACTTATCGAAGGCGGCATCCTTGCCAACCAGGCCGGGTTCATCCATGTAGTAGTAGGCCCAGTCTTCAAAAGAGAGGCCAAGTTTCGTCATATGCGCCGCATACTGCCGCAGCGCGGCCGTATAGGCGGCGTCGTTTGCCGCTTCGGAGGGCTGGAAGTCCTTCGGCCATTGCAGGCCCACGCTGCCGCCTACCAGAAACACGCCCTTTCCTTTGAGCCGGGTTACCAGTTCGTCATGTAGTTTACTCTCCGGGGCGCCGAGCGTTCCATCCGGGCTGACCGGATACGTCAGTGTGGGAATGGGGAAGACGTTCATGCCGTGCTCCAGGGCGTCCACAATGGTGGCCTCGCGCGCCTTGGGATCGGCGATCGATGCCAGGTAGAGCCATTGGCACTGGTGATAGACACGCTTCTCCGGAAGGCGGGCTTTGCTGACTTCCACCGGCAAAACGATCTCTTGCGGCTTTTCGAGCGAGAACATGTTCCCAGCCCGGAAGCTGACCTTATGAGAGCCCGCCGGCAGGCTCCGGCTGTGGACGATGGCCCAGATTTTCTTTGTTTCGCCAGGCGCCAGCGACAATGTGGAGGACTCGTTTAATTTTGGCAGGACGTCTTCCGTCAGGCGTCCGGTGGATTCCGGGCGTACCTGCTGCACATCGCGTAGTTCGACAAACGGCGCATCGGTGGTGATGCGGATTTGTGCCGGTTCGGCGCGCAGGTTGGTGACCGCCAGGCCGACGCCCTCATACTCATTGCCGAGCATCTTCAGGACCAGCTGGGCACGGTACGTGCGAGCGCTTCCCCAGGGATTTTCGAGCTGCCGGATCAGTACATCGGCGGCCGGTTTGCCGGCTATGGCTGGGAACAGGGTCTCTGCCTCCCGGATTTCGGCATGGATGGCGTCAAAACGCTCAACGCTGGGATGCTTCAGCGCAAAGGCATAGGCGGAGCGGAACCGGGCGGCGACGGCATCGCCGAATTCGGTGGCGGGGAAGCGGAGCGCCAGCGGGGCGTCCGTTGCCGCGTAGACGATGGGCTTGGCGGCCGAATCTAGATACACCCGGTATTCGCCCGCCCTATCGATACCGAAAGAGTTGCCGCCAACCACGACCAACCGGGAGCCATCGGGGCGGTCCACACGGAACGACCGTGGCGCTGCGCCCGGCAGCACGTTCGTACCGCGCTGTGCGGCGCGCCGTTCGGCCGGCGTGCCTGGGGCCGCTGTTGCCGCGCGGGCCGTTGTGGCGGGCAGGTAGAAGCCGTTGCTGGCCGGGCTATTTCGCCACGATGCCCAGCGCACAGGCGCATCCGGTAAGCCATAGGCATGCACGGTACCCCGGTTGCTGACCGCGTAGAGCCGCAGGCCGTTGGCCTGTTTCGTGATGGCCGGCCCATAGGAGCCGCCGCCATCCATGGCTATGCTTTCGCGGACCTTTCCTTGTAAGTCCAGTGCATATAGAGACTTACCGTCCAGGCCCGTGTCGCGGACAATCTGGAAAATTCTGTCGCCCGCCGCGGCCCCCGCATAGAAGATGCCACGGCCGCCGAGTTGCGTGCCCCAGATCTTCTTGCCGTTGCTATCGACGGCATACAGTTGCGTATTCTTGTCGCCAAACAGGACGTCCTTTTTGCCATCCCCATTCAAATCAAGGAATTGCAGGGAGGCATAGGTCTGCATCTCGGATTTCACGTGCCACCGGGGCGTGCCCGTTGCCGCATCGAGCGAGTGCAAGCCGGTCTGCCGGCCTACGAAGGGCGTTGCAATGTAGACTTCGGGCTTGCCGTCCATGTCCAGGTCCGCGATGGCGGGCAGGGCCCGGCCAAACCGGCCGCCTGGCAACTTTCGGGACCACAGCAGATGCCCCTTGCCGCTGACGCAGTAGACCGTCTCGTCGTCCGCGCCGAACAGGAAATCGGGCCGGCCGTCTCCGTCCAGATCGCCAACCGCCGGGGTGGAGAGCCGGTAGGTGGTGGCCGCTATCTCAAAGATCAGCTTGCCTTTACTGCTCACCGCGTAGAGGCGGCCGCGCGTGTCGGTGAGAATGGGATCGAGCGAACCATCCCCATCGACGTCGGCCAGAACCAGCGTGCTGTACCCGTTGCCGGCGCGCGTTTCGCGGACATACTTCCAGTTCCGCTCGCCATTGAGCCGGAGGCTGTAGATGCTGCCCCAGACATCGGCGGCATAGACCGTCGTTCCGTCTACGACCGCCGGGCCGGCCGGGGCCTGATCCAGCTTCGCTGACGCCGTTTCCTTCCCGTTTTCATCGACATAGGCGACGCGGCCGCTGCCCAAAGTGACTGCCACACCGCCTGCAAACACGACTGGAGGCCCCGACGGCGGCGCTCCCAGCGCCAATTTCCATTGGGGGGCTAATGACTGTGCGCCGAGGCTGTAGAGGCCTGCGCAGAAGAGGAAGAAACGGAAACACATTTAGCTGAATGTACCGTACTCCGGAGCATCCAGCTCACTGCAACGGCCATTAGAATGAATCCGATAGCGACGTGGTCGATGACATTGACGATTCCGTTCGGGTGAATCATGAACTTCACCGTGGCGAATCCGACGGCGGACCACATCAATAATTCCAGCATTTTCGCTACATCTTCGCTGTGCTTCCGGACCAGCCAACCGAAGGCGAGTGTAGCGGCAACGGCCAGGGCATAGGCCGGTTCCGGGGCTCCGCGCTTGTATTCGGTGCTCCAATAACGTGCCAAATCGAGTGCAAAACCGGCAAAAGTGACGCTATATGCGACATGTTTGGCGCCAAATTTGTACCTTGTGAGCAGGATGAGCGTCGCGGAGCCTGCCAACAGGAAGGGAAATCGAACCGGGGTCCGGCGGTAGAGCCAGAAGAGCCCGACCGTCCAGAGGGTGGCAATGAGCATCTCGGCCCAGGGGGCGGGGGCGTCGTCCGGGGCGGATTCGGGCTCCGGAAGCGCCGCATGCTGCCAGGCCCAGGAGAGCGCCCAGCCGAAGCAGAAGCCGAAGAAGAACTCCATGTACTTCCACCAGTGGAGGTTCAGTTCCGGCGTGTAGATGCGGCCCAGGCCCTGGATGGCGCCGCCGCCGCCGAAGCCGATCCATCCACCGAGGAATCCCACGAGAGCAAAGCGGACGGCGCGTTGGGCTTTGCCCTGCCAGGCGAGGAAGGCGGTGAGGGCGATGGCGGCCAGGAGGAAGCCGGCCCAGATTTCGGGGCGAGGTTTGTCGAGGCGATTGGAAAAATAGATCAGCTTCGGTTCGTTGATGAACACCCATCCGGCCCAGGCGGCGAGCGCCATGACGACGGAACCGGTCATGACCAACCGGGGGTTGGGCGTGAAGCCCAGCGCGATGATGGCGCCGGCGAGAGCGCCCCAGACGCCGCCCTTGAGCGCGAGGCCCAGGATGCCCCACCAGAAGGTCTCCGCATGGACACTAAAGCCGACGGTCTGCCCGTAGGTCATTTCCCCGCCGATGCCGACGCCTATAGCCGTGAAGGCGGCGAGCATTGTGACGTCTTTTCTAGGCCACAGAAAACAAAGGGAAAGCGCTACCATGGCGCCGGGGATCATCGCTCCGAATGGGCCGCCGCCGATGAAGCCGCGCAGTCCCCAGCCCAACATCATCGCTACCGCTGGAAGGAGATACGTGAACCGCCGTTTGTCACTCACCGGATTAGCATACAGCTATACTGAAACCTGGTGTCAGACAACCACGGCCATAAGGCAAGCTTCGGCGGTCTAGCGCTGGGTGCGCTGGGTGTAGTGTTCGGGGACATCGGTACCAGTCCTCTTTATACTTTGAAGGAATGCCTGCATGCGGCAGGCAAGCATCAGGCGAGCGAAGCCGACTTATACGGCGTGCTGTCGTTGATTTTCTGGTCCCTGACTCTCGTGGTCACGGTGAAATACTTGACCTTCATCATGAAGGCGGATAATCGCGGCGAGGGTGGGATTTTCGCGTTGTTGGCCTTGGTCCCCGAGCATTTGCGAACGGCCAAGCCTGGCAAGATCTCCGCAGTGGCCTTGTTTGCGGTAATGGGGGCGGCGCTTCTGTATGGCGACGGCATTATTACCCCGGCAATTTCTGTGTTGGGCGCGGTGGAGGGGTTGGCGGTCGCCGACGCGCGGCTGGCTCCGGCGGTGGTGCCGGTGAGCTGCCTGATTATTGTCGGACTGTTTTTGATCCAGAGCCGGGGCACGGGAACGGTGGGCAAGTTGTTCGGACCGGTTATGATCGTCTGGTTTAGTACGCTGGCCTCCCTGGGCGTTTACCATATCGCTCACAATCCGGAGATTCTGAGCGCGCTGTCGCCCCATCATGCAGTGCTGTACTTCATGCACCACGGTTTTTCAGGGATTCACATTCTGGCGTCGGTGGTATTGGCGGTTACCGGCGGTGAGGCTCTCTATGCCGATATGGGTCACTTCGGAATCAAGCCGATCCGGGCGGTCTGGCTTGGATTTGTGATGCCTTCCCTGCTGTTGGCCTACTTTGGGCAGGGGGCGAACGCGCTGCGCAACCCGCATACGATGGATAATCCGTTTTTTGCCATGGTGCCGGCGGGTTGGGCCACCTACGCACTGGTGGTTCTGTCGAGTATGGCGGCAATTATCGCTTCGCAGGCGTTGATTTCCGGCGCGTTTTCCCTGACGCGACAGGCGATGCAGTTGGGGTATTTCCCACGGGTGCAAGTCCTGCATACGGCGCGGCAGATGGAAGGACAGATTTACATTCCGCAGGTGAACTACTTCCTGGCGTTCGGGTGCCTGGCGCTGGTGCTGGCTTTCCGTGAATCGAGCCGGTTAGCGGCCGCCTATGGCATTGCGGTGACCGGAACCATGGTGATTACCTCGGCAATGTATTTCCTGGTGTCCCGTAAGACATGGAACTGGCCGCTTTCGCGCGCGGCCGGACTGTTGGTTTTGTTCCTGGCGTTCGATTTGCCGTTCCTGTGGGCGAATCTGGGCAAGTTCCACGACGGAGGCTGGGTGCCGGTGCTGATTGGGGCCGGCGTGCTGGTGGTGATGATCCTCTGGAACCGGGGCCGGACGTTGATTGCGTATAAATACCGGTTGCGGTTCCCCTCCAAGGAGTCGGCGCGGGAGCGGGTAGACGCCCGGTTGGCGGCGCGGGTTCCGGGGACGGCGGTGTTCATGGCTTCGAGCGCCGATATGCTGCCTCCGGTGCTGGTGCACCATGTGGAGCGGAGCCGGGCGCTACAGCAGACGGTGATCCTACTGACAATTCAAGTGACCGGCGAGCCGTATGTGGATGATTCGCAAAGGTATACGGTTGCTCATCTGGAAGACGGGTTTCACCGGATCGTCGTCCGGTTCGGGTTCATGGAACAACCGATGGTGATGCCGATTCTGGAGGAAGCTGTTCGCGTCTCCGGGATTCCCTTTGGAGACCGCGATGTGACGTACTACCTGGGCCGGGAGAATTTTGTGGCAACGTCGCGCGGGCACATGGGAGCGGTGGCGGAATCCATTTTCTCGTTTTTGCAAAAAAATGCGGTGGCCGCGGACCGGTTTTTCGGCCTGCCGCACCGGCATGTGGTGGAAATCGGCACGCAGATGGATTTGTAGGACCCCAAAGAGAAAGGCGCTTGCCGGAGCAAGCGCCTTCTGGTTTCGTGGGGGAAGAGGGAAGAGTTACTTCGCCTTCTTCTGCTTCTGCTGACCAACGCGGACTTTATTCATGGAGGCCTTCTGTTCATTCCAGGACTTCCAGTCGAACCGCGTGGAGGCTTCTTTCAAATAGTTGTCGAGATCCGTGCCTTTCGGCACCACGGCCATCATGGTGGCGGTATCTTTGCCGTCCGGGCTCGTGATCCGGAAGCGCTTCACATTCGGAATACCCATAACAAAGCTAGTCTACCACAGCTTGCAACGCGGGACCGAGTTCGGGATAGCGAAAGGAGAAACCCGCGGCGAGCGGCGCCTCCGGCAAACAACGCTGCGAGGCGAAGAGTATCTGCGCCATCTCGCCGGCTCCTAGCATTATCAATGCTTTAGGAGCTACCAAGAAGGTGGGCCGGTGCACGGCCTTGCCTAGAGCGCGCGTGAATTCGCGATTGGTTACCGGGTGAGGAGAGACGCCGTTCCAGGCGCCGCTCACTCCCGGCGCTTCAATGGCAAAGCGCATCATCTCCGCCAAGTCATCCAAATGAATCCAACTCATCCACTGGTTGCCGTCGCCCAACCTGGCTCCGAGGCCGAGCCGGAAGGGCAAAAGCATCTTTGCCAGCGCGCCGCCGTTGCGGCCGAGAGCGAGGCCGGTACGGATCTTCACTACCCGGACTCCGTAGGCGGCCGCGCGGCCGGCCTCCGTCTCCCAGGCCTGGCAGACATCGGGGAGAAAGCCCTCTCCCGGCGGGGACGTTTCGGTAAGCCGCTCTTCTCCCCGGTCACCGTAGAAGCCGACCGCCGAGGCGCAGACCAGGACCTGCGGCTTTACGGCCAGCTTTCCGATAGCGGAGACGAGCAACCGGGTACCTTCGACGCGGGAACTACGGATACGTTCCTTCACCTCTTTGCTCCAACGCTGGGAGACTGGTTCACCGGCCAGGTGTACGATGGCGTCCAGCGGCGGTTCCAGGCGCAGGCCCGGCTCCGTGGTCCAGCGGGGAAGGCGGGAAACGGTGTGACCGTGTGCGACAAGGATCTCGCGCAGCCTGCGCCCGACAAACCCTGTGGCTCCGGAAATGGCAATGTGCATGAGGCTCCTTAGGCGGTGCGGAATGGGTCGATGCCGGTCCGCTCCAGGTGATCGATTTCGCGAATGTAGCTGGGGACGTCGGTTTTCCGTTTCATGCCGTCGTAGCCCATGTACCGGATTGTGCCAAAGACGGGGCGTTCGCCCCACGGCCGGTCGTGGAGACCGAAGCACCAGAGGATGCTTGTGTAGGTATTGGGGTCGCGCCCGTCGAGAGCGTAGCGGTCATGGATATGAATCATGGTGTCCTGCGCCTGTTGCAGGGAAGGCGACCATTCCATGATCTTTTTGCCCCAGTACATGCGGTAATACCCGTGAATTTTGCCGCGCAAGAGCATTTCTTTCTGGCAGGCGTTCCAAAGTGGATCATGAGTACGGGCGTGGGCAAACTGCTCCGGCGTATAGAGATAGTCGCGATGATCGTTGGCATGCTTGCGCATGGTGAGTTGGACCCAATCGGGGAGCGCGGCCAAGGATTCGTAGTCCGGACAAAAACGGGTGAAATTGAAGGCCAATTCCCGGCGGACGATCAACTCTTCGAGGAATTCGGCAGCGACCAGCTTATGTTCTTCGGCATAGCCTTCGGCGGCGAGCGCGACCTCGAGGGCAGAGATTTGGCCGAAGTGGAGATACGGGCTTAAGTCCGACGTGACGTGGTTGCTGGGAGAATTTTTTTCGCCCGCATAGCGGCGCAAGCGGGCGGTGAGAAAGGCATGGAGGGCTTTTTCGGCGGCCAGCCGCCCGCCGGTGAAGGTGTGGGAAGGTTTGACGGAGTGATCAATCTCGCAGGCGGCGACGAGAGAAGCAATATTGGCCGGGGTGACTTCGGTATGCCATTGCGGAATGGGGAGTTGCCAACGGTGGGCGAGCGTGATGGCCGGGACAGGGTGCAAGTGCTCCCGGAGCACTTTGTGGATCTTGGGGCGGATGGTATAGGCGGCCCATTCCTGTTTGGTGAAGTGGGCCATGGGTATGACGCAACTGGCGTCCACGGCGTGGAAGGCGACGCCGATGCGCGCGGGAACCTTGGCATTGTGGCGCGCCGCAATGAAAGTGGGGTAGTCATCGGTGACGACAAGAGCGGCTTCCGCAGCGAGGCGGTACAGGACGCGATTATCGTCACTGACGCGTTTCCGGAGGTAGAAGCAATAGCCAGCGCCGAGGGCGGCCAACCGCCGCTGCTGTTCCGGCACGCCCTCTAGAACAAAGGTATGCATGCGGTCATTGGCTTCGGTGTAGGTGCAGGTGAGCCCTTCGTAAACGAGGAGGGGAAGTTGGAGGCGATTGGCTTCGGAGGCAGCGTGGGCCAGGGCTTGATTGGAGTCTGCCCGGCGGTTCATTTGCGTCCAATAGAGGACGTATCGGCCGCTGGGCCGGATGGGCAGATCGTTCAATGGTTGTATTCGCTGACTCAGATACACTCCTTTCTCCAGATGTCTGGAATGCCGGGAAGGCTACAATATCGTTAGCATGCGGTTTTGGAATCGTGCGAAGCTCCTGGCGGGCTATCTTGGGCGCCGCACGCGTGTTAATGCGTTGCCGGTGGAATATATCGTGGAGACCACCGCCAAATGTAATCTTTACTGCCCGATGTGCCCGCGCGAGACGCATAAGCAGCCGAAGGAGGACATGGACGATGGCGTGTTCGAGCGGCTGGTCCGTTCGGCGGGCGAATCGGCCGAGCATATGATGCTGATCGGGCTGGGAGAGCCGCTGCTGGACCCGAAGATCTTCGAGCGGATCGAGTTTTGCGGCCAACACAAGGTATTCACGCTGCTTTCGACGAACGGGACGTTGCTGGACGCCAAGGCGACCGAGCGGCTGCTCGATACGGATCTGGAGCACATTACCTTCAGCTTTGACGGATCGACGCGGGAGAGTTTTGAATACTACCGCAAGGGAGCCAAGTTCGAGAGGGTGCGGGACAACTTCATTCATTTTGCCAAGCGGAAGAAAGAACGAAATTCGCGGCTACAGATTGTGGTGCAGATGGTTCGGATGGAACGAAACTGGGACGAGGTGGAGGAGTTCAGCCGGTTTTGGGGGGCGATCCCCGGCGTGGACGAAGTACGGATCAAGGCCGATGAAACCGATCTCATGAATCCGGACGCGGCTCATGCCCCGCAGGATTGGCAGCACCCGTGCCATTATTTGTGGCGCGGTGCGATGTATGTGAAACACAACGGGGATGTGTACCCGTGTTGCCAGAGCTACAACCTGGGCGGGGCACCGGTGGGAAATATTGGAAAAGCCGGCATGCCGGAGATTTTCAATTCGCCCTCGATGCTCGCGATGCGGACGGCGCATGTGGAAGGTCGGGCCGGGGACATTCCGGCGTGTGCAAAATGCCGGACCGCGATTCCGCATCCGCTGCTGGTGGCCGGAAGCCTGGTGTTCCATGGGAGAACCGTTCGAAAGTTGCTGCCGTGGGTGGAACGGCTGGCCTATTTTGGACGGTGGTCCGGGCTGTTGCGTCCGGTGGATGACCAGCGGAAGGCGAAGCCGGAACTGGTGCAGATCAAGCAGAAATAAAAACGGCGCGGGGCTGGTGAGCCGCGCGCCGTTTTGGGGTTGATTGGCTGCCGTTTACTGGTAGTTCAGGTTCTTGCCGTACAGGTTGGAGTAAGAGAAGGCTCCCACGTCGAGGCCGGAGGCGCTGAAACGCACCGGTTCGCTGATGAGGCCGACCGACAACTGACCCGTGGGACTGCCTTCCACGACCGAGCTCTGCGGGAGGGCAAGGAGAATGGAGGCTGGTACGGTGAGGCGTCCGGCCGAGCCGCGCTCGACGCACATGAACGAGCCGCCGACCTTGGCATTGGTGTCCATCGACTGGCCCGTGGCGAGAACATAACCGTCGGCCGGGGCGCCGGACCAAGTGATCACTTGATCACTGCCGCGATTGATCTGCGTGACCTGGGCCTGGTTGGTCCAAGTGAAGTTGCCGGCAATGGTCAGGTTCGAGCTAAACGCGCCTACCTCCGAGCCGCCGGGACCGGTGATGTTGTAAGAACCGGGCGTGAGATACGGAGTGGAAGAGCCGCCGCCAGGCAGTCCGGGGATTCCTCCGGGCAGGCCGGGAATGCCGCCGCCGCCGATGTTGGTGCTGGTACCGAGAACGACGTTGTATAGGCCGCCGATCCCCTTCTGCAATTGCTTGGTTCCGTTCGGGCCGTTCAGCGTGAGTGCCGCGCCAGCATCAAGTGCGCGGGGCAGTACCGGATCGGTAGCCGCGGTCTGATCGCCATAGTAGGTGTACAGGGTGCAGGCGCCCACGGTGAGAGCCGAGCCGCTGGCGCCGTTCGAGGCAACCAACTGGCTCTGGTCGAAGCCATAGAAGGCGCCCGCGGCGACTTCCGTCGTATTTTCCACATCGAAGCCGGCAACGCTCAGCTTGATGTTGACGCGGGTGAGCGAAACAGAACCGACCTTGAAGTTACCCGTGGTTTGAGCCTTGTTCAGATCCGCGGCGGAGTAGCCGAGGGGGTCAGAGCAGGTGCCGCCGTTCTGGGCGATGGAGATGGAGGAGGTGTTGCTCACACGGTTGCCATTCTTGATGATGAGCGGAACGTAGCATCCCGTGATACCGGAGGGAATGTCGAAGACAATCTGGTCAACGGCGGAGCAGCAGCCGGAGCGTCCTTTATAACGAACGGTGGCGAGGCGGCCGCCGACGAGGACTTCGATGGGCTGGCTGAGATCGCCGGTGGGAGGCGCGCCGGCGTCCGAACCGGAGATGGGGCCGAGGCCGGTGCCCCAGAGTGTGACCGTCTGGCCGGGCTTGGCGGAGTTGAACAGGGTGTTTACGGGCTGGTCGGCCTGGGTGTTGAAGTTCTGCACGACGGCGGGGCCGCTGCCGCCCTGATTGATGGTAAAGATGCCAAACTGGCTGGCAACGACCTGCACGTTGAAGGCGGCGCTGGTCTGGCCGTTGTAGGTAACCGTCAATTGGCCAGCTCCCAGGGGCGTGCTGGAGGGGACGATGGCGCCGATCTGTGTGGCGAGCGTATACGTAAGAATGAGGTCGCGGGTCTGGCCTCCGACTGTGATCTTGGCGGACGTACCGCCGAGCGTTGCGGGCAGCGGGAACGAGGAAGCCTGGACGATGGCCGCCGGGCCGAGGTTACGGCCGAAAATGGCGATCATGGAGCCCTGCGCCAGACCGCTGTTCGGGAACCCGGGGACGGTATAGCTGGCCGTGTTAAGGGCCCCAGTCACAGTGGGTTGTGCTGCAGCGATTGCGGAGAACGCAACCGCGAAGAGAATACTGCGGATGGTTATTGTCATTTGTTTTTGTTCTTATTCCTTGGTTATTGCAGGGATCCCGAGCGCGCGCATCTTCTTGTAAAGATGGCTTCGTTCGAGACCCAAAAGTTCGGCGGCCCGGCTGATATTGCCGCGCGCTTCCTCCAGCTTTTTCGTGATGTACTCACGTTCGGCTGCCTCCCTTACTTCCTGGAGAGTGGAAAACTGCGGCATCTCTGCATCAAACACGGAGCGTCTAGAAGAATTGATCGGAATATGCCGCGCATCGATCCGGATCTGCGGATTCATGATAACAATCCTCTCAATGAGGTTGCGGAGTTCGCGGACGTTGCCCGGCCAGTTGTAGTCCTCCAGCATGCGCATGGCTTCGGGAGAGAAATCCTTGCGCTTGCGGCCATAGGCGGCGGTGAACTCGTGCATGAAATGCTCGGCCAAGAGACTGATGTCTTCGCGGCGGTCGCGGAGGGGCGGGACATGGAAGGGGATGACGTTCAAACGATAAAAGAGGTCTTCGCGGAAGTTGCCGCGGCTGATCTCCTCCTCGAGATTCTTATTGGTGGCGGCGACGACCCGGGTATCCACCTTGCTGGACTGGCTGGCCCCGAGCGCTTCAAACCGCTGTTCCTCCAACGCCCGCAATACTTTGGCCTGTGTCTTCAGGCTCATATCGGCCACTTCGTCCAAAAACAGAGTGCCGCCGTCAGCCTTTTGGAGCTTGCCCGTTTTGTCTTCCCGCGCGCCGGGGAAGGCGCCTTTCCAATGGCCGAAGAGCTCACTTTCAATGAGATCGTCAGGGATGGCCGCGCAGTTTACCTCGACAAACGCGGCGTGGGCGCGGAGGCTCATGGCGTGGATGGCATGGGCCACCAGTTCCTTGCCCGTGCCGGATTCGCCATAGATGAGCACACGGCCGTTGGTGCCGGCCATGAGGCCAAGTTGCTGGCGGAGCGCTTTCATGGGAACGCTTTCGCCGATGATCGGGTAGGCGCCTTTCTCTTCAGCTCCGAGGCGGTCCAGTTCGAGGGACATGGCCCGTTGCGTGATGGCGTTCTTGACGACGACCAGTACTTTATCAATGGTGAGCGGCTTCTCAATGAAGTCAAACGCTCCCATCCGCGTCGCGCGGAGCGCTGTTTCAATATTGCCGTGACCCGAGATCATGACGACGGCGGGGCGGGCTTCACCGACGCGTTCCTGGATGCGGTTGAGAACTTCCATGCCGTCCATGCCGGGCATCCAGACGTCAAGGAGGACACAATCGTAGACCTGCTGATCCAGCATCGCGAAGGCCGATTCACCGTCAGCGGCGGAGCAGACGCTGTACCCCTCGTCCTCCAGCACGCCGGCGAGGGACGAACGGATGCCCGGCTCATCGTCAATAATCAATAGCCG
>DASTML010000200.1:0-31384 GCA_035714175.1 Bryobacteraceae bacterium
TAGGAAGAACGGACTGCGATCCCACTCAATACCTGGATTCCCCGCCCCGGCGTGCAACGTTGGCGGAATTGTTTGGTGCCGCAAAGCAAGCAAAATCTTGATCAAGCCAACAACGCCCGCCGCTGTCGTCGCGTGACCGAGATTCGATTTCACTGAACCTAGTGCGCAGAGGTGTGCTCGATCCGTGCTATCGCCATAAACGCGTGCTAGGGCCGCATGCTCAATCGGATCACCCAGTATAGTCCCGGTACCGTGCGCCTCCATCAAGGTAATTGTCGCGGGATCCAGGTTTGCAGCCTCGTAAACCTCCCGGATCAATCGTTCCTGCGACGCCGCACTTGGCGCCGTAATTCCGTTCGTCGTTCCATCCTGGTTAACGCCGCTCGCAACAATGACGCCCAGAATATGATCTCCGTCTGCCTGTGCTGCGCGCAGTGGACGTAAGATGACCGCACCTACCGCTTCGCCCGGAACGATTCCGTCCGCCCATTCTCCGAAAGCGGAGCAGTGGCCGCTCGGCGATAACATGGAAGCTCGATTGGCATAGAGATGGAAACGAGGCGTGCACTCTATGAATACGCCGCCAGCAATAGCCATCTCAGACTCTCCGGCCCACAGGCTCTGGCAGGCTAGATGTATCGCAACCAGAGAGCTTGAGCACGCGGTATCCACCGCGATGGCGGGACCCTTCAGATCCAGGTAGTATGCGATCCGCGCGGGAACTAGCGAACTGGTGTTGCCCCAAAATGCTTGCCCTGGAGGTTCAGCATGAAAGAGCTCGTGGTAGTCGCCCGCACTGCAGCCAACGAAAACACCGCACTTACGCCCTTCCATGGAAACGCCCGCATGCCCGGCATTCTCCAAGGCTTTCCAAGACTCTTCCAGGAAGAGGCGCTGCTGCGGATCCATGTAGGTCGCTTCTATGCCGGAAATGCCGAAGAACACCGGATCGAACAGGTCTATGCCAGTAATGTAGCTGCCGTGCTGGCAGTAGGAGTCAGACGGTGCGTCCTTGTAGTGAGCACTCAGATCAAATCGTGAAATTCGTTCGACTAAGTCACGCCCAGCCACGAGGTGGCCCCACAGATCATCGACATTCTCCGAACGCGCGAAACGTCCGCTCATTCCTACAATTGCAATTGGCTCACGTAGACCAGTCTCACGAGGCTCCGCGTCATCCGCTATCCTCTGCACCTCAACAACAGGCAAAGCAGAACGTGTTGGGTTGGGCTGTGCGGAGAGGAATCGCTCCAACTGGGAAACCGTAGCAAAGTCGAAGAGACGAGTGACATTAAGGGCTACGCCGAGACTACGATTGATCTTGTGCGTAAGCTCCACGCCCAGAATAGAGTCCAAACCGTAGTCTGCGAAGGGGCGCTGCACGTCGATCGTATGGGGCTGCATCTGGAGAGTCTCACCAACCAACTGAATGAGCAGGTCTCGCAGCGACTCGGCGGGCCGATTTTTCGGAGCTTGTCTTGTTGTGGTCAATCGAGCTCGTGGCATTTCTTGCGCACGAGCGGACGCCGCAATAATTTGCTGTCCAAGTAGACGCGCCTCCTTCGACGAACAGCCCAGCCACTCAAAGCCAGATTTCTCCAACGCCTCTCGCCAGGAATCGGCTGTCAACGATGGCGTACCGGGTATGCGCCTTTCTCCATCCACAAAGCGCCACCAACCATCCAGCAACCCGAACGTCACGTGCGTGAAGAGCGTAGGCAGGCATGTCTCATTGAGCAATAGACACCCTCCGTCCCTTACCAGCAGCCGGATGTTGGCAAGCGCAGACCCAATGTCCCGCGTGGCGTGGAGTACATTGGCTGCAATCACAAAGTCGTAGCGACGTGCATCCAGTCCTTGGTCCGCGGGACATTTCTCGGCATCATAAATGCTGGTAACGAAGAACGGCATTGATGACCCGTATTTCTGCTCAGCGCGAATCAGAAATGCACGGGAAATGTCCGTAAATCGATACTCCTCGACAGAGCCCGTCAAACTCGCAATCGAATCAAGGACTGCACGCGTAGCGCTTCCCGTTCCCGCACCGATCTCCAAAATCCTTAGGCGCGCAGCCGGATTTTCCGCCAATCTATTCTCTACACATGCCCGTACTGCATCCGCCAGAGAGCCATTGAAGTGCGCAGCGATCGCATTTTCTGTATAAACACGCTCCACAAGATCTACTCCGCCCGCAGGGAACATGACGGATGTAGCGGGCGTTTCACCATACAAAATGGCCGGCAACGCACGGAGTGTCTTCTCTGCCAGATCGATCTGCGATCGTTCCGTTGTGCCCTGCTTGTAGGATTCCCATCTGCCCCATGCGTCCATCGGCTCCGATTGGGAGGAAACGGCGGCGATAAGGTGCGGAACTGCGTCACTCCAGCGCAGATACGAGGTGAGTAGGCGGTCCGCATCTATCGTTCGCATCTGCTCACAGAGCACCTCAGCAATGTGTGTTTCCAGTTGCTGTTGCTGCGCCAACAATCTCTGATCACCGTCGCCGCTCATGGCGCCGGCTATAGCTCCACGAATATCGATTGGTACCCAGTACCTGTCGCCCCTAAACGGATATCCAGGCAGAGAAATCACCCTGCCGCCTGGAAAGTGCTGCTTTGCTATCGCAAGCCAACTAATATCAAGTCCTTTGACCCAAAGATCCAAGACTTTACTTAGCATTCCCTCCGACGTCCATCGGCTCACCGTTTCCCGAAAGGACGAATCTGCTGCAAGCGGCCGAAGGACTTCCCGGTGGGCACTCGCATTGCCAGAATATAGACCCGTGGCCTCTCCTCCGCCCTGCCACGCCCGCAGTGCCTCAATCAAGTCCGCTGTGCTGTCTGCCTCCACAGCAATCCGCTCTTCCATTGCCTCTCTTCCGACCATTAGTGAATAGCTAACGTCGCCAAGTGCGAAGGCGTCTGTCGATTCCACAGCCTCACCCGCAGGAAGTTCGGATGCTAGAAAGGAGATCACCTCTCGCAGGCAGGACATTGAGAGAAACGCTGCAGATGCTATGCGAATGCCAAGTTGGCGCTCCAGCCGGTTTCGAAGTTCCAACCGTTCCGGCATTCCAAACTTGTACATCTCAAACCTGTCGTCCAGATCTACATCTGGCGCCGGAATATTCATCTGCGCTCCCGCAATATCGCGGACAAGGTTGGCGAACCGCTCGCGCGGACGGACTCCACCGGTATCCTCGCCGCCACGTTGTAGATGCTCAATAAAGTTCGTCACCAAAGAATTGAGTCCTGCTCGGTCGCGCGCAGAGAATACAAAAGGGAGAGTCAGAACAGATTCAGGCCTTGTCCGTGCGACGGATGCGTGATGCGGTGTCGGCCACGACTCCACGATGAGGTGAACATTGGTGCCACCAGCCCCGAACGAAGAGACCCCAGCGATGCGTGATCCGGACTCGTTTGGCTTCCACTCGGACCGCTGCCGCTGAAGAAAGAATGGAGTGTTTTCCAAATCAATATTGGGATTGATATCCGCAACATGAAGCGTGGGTACTAATTGACGGTGCTTCATTTGAAGCAGAATTTTTGTCAAACCAGCAATGCCGGCGGCCGCCTCCGTATGACCGATATTCGATTTCACCGAGCCCAGCGAACAATAGCCTCGTTGGGACGTGTCCATACGAAATGCGTGGGAGAGACCCGCCACTTCGATCGGGTCACCAAGTTCAGTACCGGTGCCATGTGCTTCGATATACGTGACGGCATCCGCGGAAACGTCAGCCATCGCGAGCGCCCGCCGGATTACGTCTCTCTGTGCAATGGGATTTGGCACCGTGTACCCATTGGTGTTTCCTCCATGATTGATAGCCGATCCCTTGACAATTGCATATATCGAATCGCCGTCCGCGATCGCCGCCGACAGAGGTTTGAGCAAGACGCAACCTACGCCTTCACCAGGCACAAAACCATTTGCTCCCGCACCGAAACTGCGGCATCGGCCATCAGGGCTCAACATACGCGATGCGCAGAGTTCTATGTAGTTGGATGGATGCAGATATAGATTGACCCCTCCGGCTAGCGCCAATTCACAATCACCCCTCCGCAACTGCTCGCAAGCCTCGTGGATCGCCGCGAGCGAAGAGGAACACATTGTGTCCAACGGCATGCTTGGGCCGTTGAGATTCAGCACATGAGATACTCGATTCGCCGCGCCGCTGAAGGAAGTGCCCGGCCGCACCAGGCTGCCTTGCGGTGTACGAAAGGGCGGATACAGCGCGAATCCGGTCTTGGTTATTCCCACAAATACGCCCACCCGCGACCCGTGTTGCTCAGCCAATCGTTCGCGCGTATAACCGGCATCTTCGCAAGCGTGCCAACACGCTTGCAGGAATAGTCTCTCCTGGGGGTCCATCGCAGCGGCATCTCGAGGGGCAATACGGAAGAAGAGAGGATCGAAATGCGCGAACCCGTCCAGAAAGGCTCCCCATTTGGAGTAACTCTTTCCTTCCTCGACCGCACGTTCCGGATCCTCTTCATAGAATCCTTCGACTGCCCACCGGTCAACAGGAATCTCCCGCACGGCATCTTGAGACCCGGCCAGGTTCTCCCAGAATTGATCCAGAGTGGCCGCACCAGGATAGCGTCCGCTGAGGCCAATAATTGCAATCGGTTCCGATCTATCGACGCGTTGGGGGTTGGGAGCCAGGGCAGACGAGACACGCGTAACGGAGAGGGGAATGCTTGATACGGCCGATCCAGCCCATTTTGAAGATGCGGACGCCTGTTCACTTACAAGCCGCTGGGCTACCGACTCCAATGTCCGATGTTCGAAGAACAGCGTTTTCGGCAAGCTTCCAAATGTTTCGCCTAGTTCACGGTTGAGCTTGGTGATTAGCAGCGAATCAATACCGTAATTCTCCAACGGCTCCCGAAGTTCAATTTGCCGTGAAGCAATCCCTGTAATCCGTGCGAATACCGCTCGCAGCCTTTCTGCGAGACGGTCGACCAGCAATGGATCGGTTGATAGGCTGTTTGCCGGCTTCGGAGCCGCGCTGGTACTGCTCGCCCCTGACAGAAATGCGCGAATCTGGTTTTCCTCTCCCGCAATTACCGCAAGATGCGACGCGCCTGCTCCCACCGCAATCCGTAGTGCGTTCAAACCCTGGGCCGTTTCTAACGGTCGCTGACCCATCCTTTCGAAGAAAACCCTCTCTCCGTCTGCGTCGACAGTCATTCCGCCGTCTCGCCATAGCGGCCAATCGATTGCCACCACGCCGCTACCGGCATATTCCGCAAGGGAGCTCAGGAATCCGTTCGCAGCCGCATAGTCTACTTGACCTGCGTTACCAAACGAACCTCCAAGCGACGAGAAAAGAATCAGACGTACTGTCCCAAGTTCCTGACAAGCTCGCCACAGTGCCGTTGCACCAGAAACCTTAGGCCGCAGAACAGTACGAAATTCCTCGGCTTCCTTGCGCGCAATTGCCCGGTCTCGATGGACACCTGCGCAATGAATAATCGTGTGCAGGCGGCCGTGACTAAGTGCCACTTGATGAACTAGCGCGGTTACAGCAGGCGCATCCGCGCAGTCGACTTTCCGATACTCTGCATCCACACCCAGCGCCTCGAGTTCAGCCAGAAAACCGCGACGTTCGTCATTGAGATCAGAACTGCCCGCCAGCACCAATAGTGAGCCAGCGCTCTGTTTCGCAATGTCCATGGCTACAAGGCGGCCTAAGGCGCCCATTCCGCCGGTAATCAAATACGTTCCGCCTCCATGCCACCTGGGCGGTTCTTTTTCCGCAGGTACTTCCGTCCACGCCCTGACCCACCGGCGCCCGCTGGCATATCGTACGCGCCGGTCGGACATTGACTCGGCTTCGGCCAGCAGTACATCGCGTATCGTAGAGGCCGCCATCCCTGTCCCAATAGCAATCAATTGGCAACGCAACTCTGGATACTCCAATTCGGCGGTATCCAACATGGCGCCGAGGCCCTCCATCGTGCCTCGTTCATCGCCCAAAGGAACCACGACCTGCAAAACGGCCCGCCCCGCCCCACAGGATTGCAGCAACCCGAGAAGCTGTATCGCAGCATCCTCGTACCGAGCGCCGATGTCCTCTTCAGAACTGGCCAACATTACTACTCGAACGCCCGCCATGTGAGGAAGTGGAACACCGCAGCTGAAGATGGCATACGCGGCGTTCGTTCGACTCTCCCGGGATATCGATTTCTCCTCCCAGCCGTGCGTCCAGATCATTGTCTTCGACGCGCATGTGCTCCCCGGAATCCAGAATCTCGTCTTGGCAAAAGGCCGAGGCGGTAGAGCTTTGCGACCCGAACGTGCCCACTCCGGCGGACACTCCTCCAATACAACATGCGTGTTTGTGCCACCGAACCCAAAGCTACTGACCGCCGCACGCCGCGGAGTCTTCCCATCTACGTCCCAAGTTTGCCGGTTTCGGACCAAATAGAAGGGGCTTCCAGCGAGATCGATGTATGGATTAACCTCTTCACAATGGAGCGTAGGAGGCAGTTCCCTCGCACGCATCGAGCAGAGAACCTTCACAACGCCGGCCAAGCCAGCCGCGGCCTCTAGATGTCCAATGTTCGATTTTACGGATCCTAATCCAATCCTGGCATCGGCGGCGCCTTCACCAATCAATTCGGCGTATGCTAATCGCAGCCCGTTGATCTCGACAGGATCTCCAAGGTTCGTACCTGTCCCGTGAGTCTCAATGTAGCCGATCGTGGACGGATCAATTCCCGTCATTGCCCGGCGTATAAGTTCGGCCTGCGCCTTTGGATTCGGAGCGGTCAGTGAGCCCGCACGGCCGCCATGATTCTCCGCGCCGCCAATCATCAAGCCATGAACGGTATCGCCATCTCGTACCGCGTCTGCAAAGGGTTTTAGGAGAACGACAACTACGCCCTCGCCCCTGACATATCCATTGGCGTTCCTCGCGAACGCTTTGCACCGCCCGTCAGGACTCAACATTCCAGCCTGTTGTGGGCCTTCAAACCCTTCAATGCTTAAGGTGAGATTCACTCCAGCAACTAGTGCGGCTGAACATTGGCCGGAACGAATTGCCTCTTGTGCTCTTAGCAGCGCTACCAGGGAACTGGAGCATGCGGTATCGACAGCCTGGCTTGGCCCCCGCACATCTAAGAAGTGAGAAATCCGATTGGGGGCCATGGCGAGGGAATTGCCGGTCGCGCAGAACCCGTCGTACTCCACCCCGTACGCTTGCAGCAAGCTGGAATAGTCTCGGCCCGTGATCCCAACAAACACTCCCAGGTCACGAGGAAGTTCATCGGGGCGATATCCTGCATCCTCCAGGGCACGCCACGTTGTCTCGAGCAGAAGCCGATGTTGAGGATCCATTCGCTCCGCTTCCAGCGGCGATACACGAAAGAGTGCGGCGTCAAAAGAATCAACGTCTGTTAGAAATCCGCCATGTTTGGGAAATCCGGCGGATCGCAAACGCTCCAGATAAGGGCCACCATATCGGTCATAGGGAAAAGAGCCCACCAGATCGTCGCCATGCAACACTTTTTGGAAGAATGCATCAATGTTGCTTGCCCCCGGCAGGCGTGCCGCCATGCCGATAATTGCGATACCTTTGTGAGCCATCGGCAGGCGCTCTCGGTCCTCGAGCGCAGGGGACGATGAAGCAGCAGCACCGGGAGCGACCAATCTTCGTAATGCCTGCAGGTTTTCGCATTCGAACAGAGTGGCAGGGGTGATTGCGCTGCCCAATCGTGCGTTCAGCGTTGCCGCGAACTTCGTGAGCGAAATAGAGTCGAAGCCAAACTCGTAGAACGGAGTCCGCATGTCCAACTGTTCCGCCGGAAACTTAAGAATTTCCGCTGCCGTCTCTCGCAAAATGCGATCCGTCTCGTCTGATCCGCGATCCTCGTTTTTTGTAGTTGTACGAATCCCGGCCTGTAGTCCCAGTAGCTCCATGCCTTCAAGGGAGCCGAGCACTTTCCCGTCATCGTCCAGGAACTGCAGGTCACGGCCATCAAACAATAGATAATTCACACTGCCGCTGGGAACGTGAACCGCGTCAACCTGACCCATGGCGACTCGGGATGGTTCAGGTGAAGCGAGTAGAATCGTCTGCCAGGCGCCGGCCAATGTACCAGGCGCGATGACGGCCCCCTGCGGCGACTCGTATTGCTGCGGGTACTCTTTGCGCATCGCGCAGAGTACCGTTCCATCATCCAACCACGCCTTCTCAATGACTTCCAAATAGGGCTTGAACTGGAATTCCGCGCTGAGCAACTTTTCGTAGATTTTTCGTCGTTCTAATAGTTGGCCGTTCGCCCGGAGTTTCGACAGTGACCTCTGCTGACCGATCACCGCAACTTGCGGCTGCGCCAGCGCCGTGGCAAGAAGGATTCTCTCTCCCTCGGTCCGGAGAGTCTCCATTCGAACCCGAACGTTTCCGGCAGTAGGCGCAAGCTCGAATGCAATTTCGCTGACTGAGTTCCAGTCCGGAGCTTCGTTGATTTCAACTTCTCGAAGGCATATCCGATCTGACAGGCCTGCCAATCGCGCTGCGGCGAGCATTGCTTCTATCAACGCTGTGGGGGCGAGTACCCTGGCCGCGCCTTTGCAATACAAGTAGTCCATCAATTCGCCGGTTTCGATGCGCGTGGAATAACGAATGCCTTGCAGATCGGACCGATTGGCGCCAACCAGCGGATGCATTTTTGACTTCGGCCCCAACGGGTGGATGACACTGGGTGCGTCAGCATATTCCGGGTACCAGCAATAAATCCGCTCGAACGGATAAGCCGGCAGTGACACGCGGCGGCCATTGCGCCCTTCGTTCAATCTGTCCCAGTCAATCGAGACGCCCTGCACCCAAAACTCCGCCGCTCGATGCAGTTGCCTGGCGCGCAGCGCCGCTTCCAATTCAGATCCCTTGACCAGCGTCTCGGCATCTAGGATGCTACGCGTAAAATGCCATGCGCCGCCGGGTCCGGGCTCTGCAAGAAAACGGTCCAGTATTCCAAGCAATTCCTCTCGCGTGTCGGCAACGAGCGCCAGCCGGCTTGGCAACTCGTTCTTGCCCGTCTGCAGGGTATAAGCGACGTCACACAAATACAGGCCATCATGCTCCAACAGGTGCGTTTGGAATCGCTGAACCACCGTCACTAGTTGGGCGGTGGTCATGGCCGAGAAGACATATAACTCGGCCCGCTTTACCTCTGCCCTTGGATTTTTGGCTGGATACTCTTCCAGAATCAAATGGGCATTCATGCCGCCCGCCCCAATCGACGTAACGGCGGCGCGCAGCGGCAAGCTGCGCCCCTCGTCGTCCTGCACGCGGCGCCACTCTGCTAGTTCCCGTTGCACATAGAAGGGCGTCGAGCCAAAAGGAATATTCGGATTTAGGGTCTCAGCGTGAAGCGAAGGCGCCAACTGGCGGTTGGCCATCTGCATCAGAACCTTTACGATGCCGGGCAATGCCGCCGCGCCCAGCAAGTGCGCGACGTTGGACTTTACGGTGCCAATCGGACAGAACTGAACATCGCTTGTGTATTTCCGATATGCCTGCATGAGGGCTTTGATTTCAATCGGATCGCCCAATTCAGTTCCGGAGCCGTGCCCCTCTACGTATCCAATGGTTCTTGGATCTACCTCCGCGTCCGCAAGCGCCTGCTCGATGGCGGCTGCCTGCTGCTTGGGATTGGGAACCGTGAATCCATTTCTCACGCCAGCATTGCTGACCGCTGTACCTCGGATGACGGCATAGATATGGTCCCCATCGAGTTCCGCATCAGCGAGCGTCTTCAATACGAGAGCGCCGACTCCTTCCCCAAGAATCGTTCCGTCCGCACCAAGGCCATAACCCCGAATCACATCGGCTGACTTGGTTGTGAAGTGTTCCTGCGAAGCGGCGATGAGCTTATGGGGATGCAGCAACAGATTTACGCCCCCGGCCAACGCCATTCTCGTCCGGCCCGTCCGCAGCATATGTATCGCTTCATGTACACAAGTGGCTGCCCCGGAGCACATCGTGTCTAAAAAGTAGGAAGGACCGGTAAATCCGTAGAAATAGGAAACCATGTTGGGCAACGTTCCGGTATAGCTTCCACTCGCCGCGGAACCGCGAACCAACATGTTCTGGAGTCCGAAATAGTCATATTCATTCGTCATCGACCCCGTGATAACCGCAATGTCCCCGCCGTACTTTACCTGCAAATACTCACGCGAGTATCCGGCATCTTCAAATGCCTCAACGGAAGCCTCGAGAAAGAGCCGTACTTCTGGAGACATCAGTTCGGCTTCCCGTTGGGAAATTCGGAAATAGCGCGGGTCGAAGCACTCCATGTCCTTGAGAAATGCCCCTGTCCGTACCACTGACTTTCCAGGGACATCGCGCTCTGGATGCAATAGCGCTGCGTGATCCCACCGCGACCTGGGATAGGGCTCGAACCCGTGCTCGCCGTGGGATAACATGTCCCAGAACTCTTTTTGATTGGCGGCTTTCGCGACGCGCAATGATAGCCCTACGATTGCTACGTCATGCCTCCCGCGCTCCTTACTGACCGCCGAGTCTGCGGCAGATGGTGTAGGGGTCGATGCGGAAGGCTCCGGAACTAGGGCGCCCTGGCTCAAGCCCAACATCGAGGCCAAGGCGCTTCCGTGTTCGTCGACAAGAGCCGATGCCACCCCGTCAAGGTTCACGTGCTCGAAGAACAGCGTCTTGGAAAGTGGCCCCAACGCCTCCTCCAACCGGTTCGTCATTTCCACGATGACGATCGAATCCAGGCCGTATTCTTCCAGCTTTCGATTGGATCGAATCTCCGAAACATCGCGCCGAATGGACTCAGCCAATAGAGATTTCAAATAGTCAACGGTACGCGCAATCAACTCTTCGTCCTCCGATTGGGATGCTTCGGCGCGCTGAGCCGTCTGCTCCGTTTGAGGCCGCAATAGCCCTTCAATACGGGCCCGCTCTCCGTAGTAGACCGACAAATGCCCCGGCGTTCCGATAGCGAGCACCCTCGCCAAGACATCCAGACCGGCACTATCGGGCAGCGGCGACGTACCAAACCGGTGCCGCAGGGCCTCTGCTCCGGAGGCGTCTACCTGCATGCCGCCGTTCGCCCAGAGCGGCCAAGCCACGGCGATCGTAGCGCCCCGTCTTTCGCCCCGGGTGCACAGGGCGGTTCGGTATTCGGTGAAGGCATCCATGAACGCATTCGCTGCCGCGTAGTCGGCTTGCCCCGCGTTTCCCCAAACACCAGCGATAGAAGTGCATAGCAACAAAAAGTCGAGTTCGGCCTCGCGGGTTGCCTCGTCGATATGCCAGGTTCCAGCTACCTTCGGCGCAAAGACCGCTTCAGCGTCTTCGGTAGTCTTATGGAAGAGATACCCGTCGCGAATGACGCCAGCCGCATGGATTATTCCGCGCAGCGGCCCAATTTCTTGGTCAATACGCCGGACTATCTCCTGGACGGCTTCCCGCCGGCCTATATCGCATGGTAAGTTGTAGACGCCAATGCCCGATTCGCGAATCCGGTTCACAGTCTTTCTGGCCTGCTCCGAACCTTGCCCTCTTCCGCTCAACACAATATGCCGGGCGCCAAGCGCAATCAATCGCTCGGCGAACAACAGACCCAATCCCCCCAGCCCGCCCGTAACCCAGTAAACTCCGTCACTGTGCAATTTGATCGGTGTGGGGTTTGGCAACTCTCTCGCGGCCATCTTCCATACCAGCCTTTGCCCACCTGCGGTGTACCGTACTTCACGGCCGGCGCCTTCATACTGGCGTTCTTCCTCAAGCAGCTTCTTGATTTGCGCCGTATTATGACCGCCATTCATCGTGACGACAGCGCCGTCAATCTTCGGTTGCTCCATTGCTGCCGTCTTGAGAAGTGCGGCCAATGGCGCTGTCAAATAGCGCGGTACGGTGGCGGACACTACAATCAGCAACTGCTTCCGTTGCCGCAGGCCGCTGCGAATCCAGTCGATGATCCTCGACTGCACCCGGCCAAACCAGTCCCCGGCCAAACTCGCAGGAAATCCGTCTCCCAACGGCAACCGGTCTGCCTGTAAAGCACTCGCGATTGATTGGTCAAAGCCAGCCACGTATAACGAGGACTGGACGTTCTCGAAAACACGTTCATCGGCAGGCACCGCCCAGCTTCCCGCCGCTGTAACGACACCATCACCACCGGCATCGGGCGCCTTCACCCGGAGCGCCAAATCACGAAAGCTGGCGCAAACCACTCCGTCGGAGCTACAAAGATCGATGTCCAGACGCCGCAGCCCTCCATCGGCGAGCCATTCGCCCGAGCGGCGGACATACGCCCACATCGTCGGCTCGCAGGATCTATAGGCAGAAAATCTTCGGCAGGCAAAGGGGACCGCAGGCGACTTCGGCGATCGCTCGGCCTGATCTAGCGCCACCCACGCTTGGACGGCGGCATCCAGAAGAATCGGATGCATCAGACAACTCTCAAGCGTCACTACCAGATGCCGTGACAGCTTGACCTGTACGAGTACGAACGCTTCTCCGCGGCGCACGGAAGTCATGGCGCGGAAGTCAGGGCCATGCTCCATACCGCTATTGCGCAACCTTTCGTAGCACTCGGAAACTGGGGCCGCTTCGGCGGCCTCGGCTCGGAGCGCAGCCAACGGAATGCGATCCGGACCAGCTCCGGACGGCGCTTCGATTGTTCCTTGTACATGAGACACGCCGCCGCTGGTCACGTCGAAGGCAAAGTCTGCCCCGCCTCGAGAACGCAATTGGACCCGGGTCTCCACCGGGTCGTCTTCAGCCTGGATCGGTCTCGTCCACACAACATTGGAAATACTTATGCCAGCCCAATCCGCACCGGACGCCTCCACATAGGCGGCGCGCAGCATCTCGAATACCGCAACACCTGGCAACAGCCGTTTGCCGTTGACAAGATGATCCGCCCAGAAGAACTCTCTACCTTGAAAACGAGAGATATACTGCTGCTGATCCCACCGTGACACATTGCGATGTAATAGCGGATGCAGGATCGAATCGGGATCTTTCGCGCCAATCGACTCGTCGATCCAGTACCTCTGGCGGACGAACGGTTGTCCAGGTGCGTGGATTCTCCTCGCTCCGTCCACAACAGGCCAAGTCACCTCTTCGCCGGCAACCCAAATGTCTACAAGTCCGCTAAGCCAGCCAGCCGTGCGTGCTCCATCGCTAGGCAAACAAACCCTTTGATCGGGCCTATCCGCCAGATAGGCGTGCAACGCCTCGGCCAGTGAGGAATAGTCGCTCGCCACGAAGGCAACCCGTGCCGGAAAGGAGTCTCGTCCCGTTTGGAAGGTAAAAGCCAGATCCGCAATTGTGCCCTCTGTGGGATGCTCTACAAAGCGCAGCAAGCGCTGGGCATAGATACGTAGTCGGACGTTATCCTTCGCGGATAAAGGAATACACACAGGCACAGACGGTACGGGGGCCATTCCCGGAGTTTCCACATCCTCCACCAACAAATGGGCGTTTGTCCCGCCAAATCCAAAGGAACTGACGCCGGCGCGGCGTCGCGTTCCAACGAAGTAAGGCCACTGCGTGTGCTGGCTTTGTATCCGGAATGGCGATCCATGCAGATCAATCGCGGGGTTCAACTCCGTGAACCCCACATTCGCCGGAATCGATTCATGCCGAAGCGCCGCCAGCACTTTGATAAGGCCTGCAATACCTGCCGCACCTTCCAGATGCCCGATATTCGTCTTCACCGATCCCACGCCGCAGCTGCCCGCTTCCAATATTTCTCCGTTTTCGGCTGAAAGCGTCCGGAATGCCTCTTTCAATCCCGATATCTCAATCGGATCACCCAATGGTGTGCCCGGGCCGTGAGCCTCGATATAGCTAACGCTGCCAGGCGCTACACCTGCCTCTCGGTACACCTCTGCAATCAGCAACGCCTGCGCTTTCGGATTCGTCACCGTCAGAGAGTTCGTACGTCCGCCGTGGTTCGTGCCAATAGCCCGGATTACCCCATAAATCGGATCCCCTGTGGTCAAGGCCGCTTCCAGCGGTTTCAACAGGACCATCGCGCCGCCCTCGCCGCGCACATAGCCATCCGCGCGTCCGTCAAAAGCCTTGCTCTGTCCGTCCCTCGAAAGCATCCCGCTCTTTGAAAACGCAATGAAGTGATTCGGCGACCACGCCAGATTCACGCCGCCCGCCAGCGCCTGCTCACACTCACCATTCTGCAGGGCACGGACGGCTTCATATACGGAAACCAAGGAGGCCGCGCAGGCCGTGTCATTTGTAATGCTCGGCCCTCGAAAATCGAAATAGTGCGACACCCGGTTCGCAATGATCGAGAAGGCGATCCCCGTAGGCAGGTAGGCGTCCACGTGCGCCAGCTTCTTTTCTAGTAGCTCCGCATAGTCCCAGTGGCATGCGCCCATGTATACGCCCGTACGCGAACCGGCCAATGCGCTGGCACGGTATCCCGCATCCTCCACAGCACGCCACGCCAACTCCAGCGCGAAGCGTTGCTGTGGGTCCATCCACGCCGCTTCCCGCGGAGAAATTTGGAAAAAATCAGCATCAAAGCAGTCGGCGTCATCGACGAAGCCGCCCCAGATGCTATTCGTCTTTTGCCCGGTACTCGGGTTGCCGTAGAGGGCACTGGCATCCCATCGTTTGGAAGGAACTTTGCTAATCAATGAGCGGCCTGCCGCCAGATGGTCCCAGAACTCGTCCAAACTCTCCGATTTTGGCAATCGTACCGCCGCGCCAATGATTGCCACCGGCGAGTTCTTCGTCATTCCGCTCTTCATTTCCTCACCCCGCTCCCAGCATCATCGTGAGGCGGCTACCAAGAACTTCGGCCGTCTCGGTCATCAACCCTTCCGCGATTCGAGCTACATGCCGGCCACGCCAGGACTGCATGCCTTGGCGCGCCGCCCACTGATTGAAGGCTCCGAGCGCCGGCCCGCAATGAATCTGAAAATCCACCTTGTGGTCGGCGTCCCCCGCCAAGGCCCACCGCGTCGTGTCCTTGAAGTAGCGCTTAAACACCAGCGCCATGCGATGCTTGGGATTGCGTTCCGCGCGTTCGATTTCCGCTGCGGGATAGGCAGCACAAACTTCTGCGTATACATCCGCAAAGCTGCGTTTGAAATATCGTTCCTGGATCTGCTGCCTGGTCTTTTGGTCAATTCCCTCCAACGAGTCAAACTGTCTGTGCAGGGACACTAACTTGTTCGCGCGCGCGGGAAAAAGAATGCCTTTCTTGAGCACTTGAATTGTGGCGCCTAGCTCGAAGAGGTCGCCGGACGGCGCATAGTCCGTATCGTGAACGTTCATTTCTTGCAACAGTTCTTTAACCAATTCACTCGTGCCCGCCTCCACCGTGCATTGATTGATCGATCCCGTCAGAATGAAATCCGCGCCCATCACGAAAATCGCCGCCGCGGCTTGCGGAGTGCCAATTCCGCCAGCCGCGCCCACATGGATCCTTCTCCGCTCCGGATAGCGCTGCGTCCATTCATCGCGCAGCTTTTGGATGGCCGGCAGCAGTGCGAACGGCATTCCACGGTCCGTGTGTCCGCCCGAGTCTGATTCAACGCAAAGCGCATCCGCCATTGGTGTTTCTCGAAGCATCGCGGCCTCGTCCGGCTGAATGGATCCCGCAGCCAGTAGTCTGCCGAGAACACGTTCCGGCGCTGGAGACAAAAACTGCTCGGCGACTTCCGGGCGCGAGATTTTGGCAATGATTCGATTTCGTGCCTGCACCTTTCCGGCGCTGTCCCGGTACAACCCTTTAGCCCGATAGCGCACGATAGCCGGCGTGATTTCCATGAAGGCGGATGCTTCGATGGTTGGTACCCGATGCTTCAGTAACAAGTCGGTTACTTGTTCCTCCACTTCGGGGAAATGGGCATGCGCAATGAAATTGATCCCATAGGCCGCGCCAGCGGGCACTTGCTTCTGGATCGATAGAATGGCCGACTCCACAGCGGCCATCGGGACCCCGCCCGTCCCGAAAAAGCCCAATAGTCCCGCTTTTGCCATTGCAACAACTATGTCTACCGACGCAATTCCCTGATACATGCCGCCCGAAAGATACGCATACCTCAACCCAAACTCTTCGCAGAATGCGCGCGAGCCCAACGCCTCCGGCCGAAACTCTCTCGTTTGACGGCATTCGTAGCGCGCTGCCGCCGGCAGACTGACGGCCTTCCTCTCTTCCTCCGCCAGTTGCGAGGCATCTAGCGGCCCCGCTTCCGCCTGTGTCCTAACGACCATCGCCTTCACCACGGGAACGCCTTCCGGCCCAATCTCCTCGAAGTCGGACACGCCGACCCCCTTCGCGAGCAGGTAGCGGATGCTGTCGCTCCAAAGAACAGGAGCGGCAATCTGTCGAACAAGCATCTCGCCGATCCGCTCGGTTTCGTGCGGTCTCGCCGTGACATTTGAGATCACGGGAATCGAGGGAGCTCCGAATCGAATGCCTCTTACAGTCTCCTCAAACTCCCGTTGTGCATCGGCCATGTAGGGGGAATGAAAAGCTCCTCCCACAGGAAGAACCTTGTAGTGTGTGGCTCCTGCCTCACGAAACAATACTTCCGCTCGTTCAATTTCTCCCTTGTCTCCGGAGATCACAATTTGCCGGGGCGTATTAAGATTGGCCGGGAATACATCTCGCAGCCGATGCCGCTCCACGACATCCTTGACTTGATCCACATCCAGCCCCAATACTGCCGCCATGCCTCCGCTCTTCGCCCGGCTCATCAGTTCGCCGCGCTTGGCGACAAGTCGTAGGCCCGTCTCAAAATCGAATACGTCCGCCGCAAATAGCGCTACATACTCGGAAACACTGTGGCCCAGCAAATAGTCCGGCCGGTATCCTTCCTCACGCCTCTCCAGATAGCGGAGCGCATTCACGACGTACAACGCCGGCTGCGTAAACTGTGTCTGCGTCAACCGATCCATCGGGCCGTCCAGGCACAACGTCTGGATCGAATAGCCCAAAACCTGATTCGCGGTCTTGGTCAATTCGCTGTATCGGTCGAACAATCTGCCGCCCATCCCCGCGCGTTGCGCACCTTGACCAGGAAATAGAACCGCTTTCATTGCATGTCCCCCAAATCGCCGCCGGACCGCTCCCAAACCACCGTTCCCAGGTCCATCTTGATTACGCGGTCGGCCACATGCCAGTACCGTTCATCGTGGGTGGCCGCGACAACGGTCTTCCCCCGCGCCTTCAGCCCAGGCAAAACCCGCGTGTAAAATGCTTCACGGAAGTGCACATCCTGCTCCGCGGACCACTCGTCAAATACATAAATCGGCCGGTCCTCAAGCATCGCGGTGATTAACGCCAAGCGCTTTCGCTGTCCCGTGGACAAATGGATTTCGCTAAACCGCCCCTCTCGAAATTGCACCTTCTCCTCTAGCTCCATCTCGACGATCAACTCGTTCACCCGCTTTGGATCGACGTCCTCCATTCCGTACAGCCGGTCAAACAGATGGAAATCACCGAAAATCGCCGCAAACTGTTCTCGAAGTCCGGCAAGGTCTTTGCCTGTCAGAGTGCGTCCGTTCAATGCAATTTGCCCGGACTCGGCTTCATACAGCCCGGTCAGCAGCCGAAGTACCGTCGACTTTCCACTCCCATTTCCGCCCACAAGAAAGAGCAATTCTCCCCGGCACAACCGTAGGTTCCATGGGCCAGACTGGAAAACAGCCTCTCCCGAGCGACTCCGGTGGCGAAAGCAGATGCCCGAGTAGGTGAGTTCCTCGAAATCCCGGAACTGTTCCGCTAGCTGTCGCGCGGCCGTAGTGGTCACATCGCCGGCGTCGTCCAATTCCTGCTTCACCTTTGCGATTGCCTGTAGTCCCATTTCGGCCCGGAGAAACATCGGAGATTGGGCGACAATACGCGATAGCGCGCCCACACAAAACAGCAGCACGGGAACCAGCCGGAACGGTAGAAGGCTCGGGCCGGCGGGCCCGAAATACTTCGGGAAAATAAAGACCACCACGGCCAGCAGGTTGTACATGATGAACGAACCCACCACAATCTGCGAGGCCCAATGCCCTGCCGACCGGGTAAACAGATGCTCGGTCGATTTCGATAACTTTCGATAGGCCGCGAACACCGCGTCGCTCTTCGCCCGATGCAAACGCAATTCCTTGCCGCCATGGATTAAGTCGCGGATCGCGTCCAGTAGCGCAGCCTGGTTAACCGCGATCTGTGTCTGCGTCTTCTGAAAGCGTTTCCCAACTTGCATGTGCCCGGCGATGCCCACAATCACGGCTCCCAGAAACGCGGCCAAAGCCGGTCCCGATAGGCTGCCGAGATAAATCATCGAAGCCAGTAGTAGTACCGTTTGTTGAATATTCTCGACAAGGATCGGAAACGAAACCGAAAGGTGATTTGTCTCTTGCGCCAGCACCGTAATCAAGGTGCCGCGGCCAACGCGATCCACAGCCGTCAGCGATGACTGTCGCAGCTTATCCGTCACCTGCGTACGCACATTCCGCAGCAGCCGTTCAATCGTCGTATTGGCGCCAAGCATGGAACGCCTGCTGCAGTACAGATAGGCCACGAAGGAACCGCTGAACGTCCCCGCCCACCAGAGGCTCGGCTGATTGCCCCTCGCGACCGTTTCCGCCACATGGTTAATCACCACGACGAGCAACGCATTGCTCAGCCCGGCGGCTACGGTCAACGCGCTCATCGCCCAGAGTTCCCTACGGGACGCGCGCGAAATAAATGCCACGATCTGCATGAATTTCACTGCCCTTCGGCTTCGGGCGCCAGCGATCCCAGGTCCATCGTGACCATCCGGTCGCAGACATCCCAGTACTGTCCATCGTGCGTGACAGCAACGATGGTCTTGCCGCGCTGTTTCAGTTCGGGCAGAATCTCGGTGTAGAAGATCTCACGAAAGTGGGAGTCCTGATCTGCGGCCCATTCGTCAAACAGATAGATCGTGCGGTCTTCAAGCAGACTCGCAATCAAGGCAAGTCGCTTCCGCTGTCCCGTCGACAGGTCCACTGTCGAGAAACGGCCATGCTGGAAAGAGACCTTCGCAGACAGTTCCATCCGTGCAATCTGCGCATCTACATCCCCCTCCCCGATGCCCTCCAGCCCATACAACTGCCGGAATAAATGGAAGTCGGAAAACACTCCCGAAAACAACTCCCGGTACGCAACAACGGCATCCTCGGACACGGCAGCCCCATCCAGCAGAATCTTTCCGGAATCCATCGTGTATAGTCCGCTCAACAGCTTCATCATTGTCGACTTCCCGCTGCCGTTTCCTCCCACCAAGAACAGCATTTCGCCGCGATGAATCGTCAGGCTCCACGGACCTGTCGAGAATGTGACATTGCCATCCGTATCGCGATAGCTGAATCGCACATCCTGAAATTCAATGGTTTGAAAGTCGCGAAAATCTTTGCTGTTCGCTGGTGCGGCCGCAAAAACGATACTTTGCTCAAGCCTTTTTTCCAACGCAAATGCATGAGCCAGTCCGATATTCGCTTTGTCAAAAAGCGGCGCTGTAAAAATCACGGCGTTCACGGGCGCGACGCAGAATATCGCGGCGGCTACGACCTTGTAGACAACGTCGTTATAGCCGTCGAAGAAGCGGGGCAAGACTAAGATGACAGCGCCCAGCATCGTGTATAAAAATACGTTGCTGAACATGAGCACCGCTACCCACTTATTGCTCACCGACACAATGACCGTCTCCAACGCATCGGCAACCGCCATGAACCGGCGGAACAACGCGTCGTTGCGATCGGCGTTCAACCTCACTTCTTGAAATCCGTCTGTGAAATGCGTCAGAGATTCCAGCAACTCGGCCTCGCGTGTATGCACGCTCAGCATTACCTTCTTTAGCGCGGCGCGGCGTGAGAAAAACAAGCTGAGTCCGATCGCAATTGTCAGCGTCAATAGCTCGAACGCAAGAACAGAGACAGTCGCGACGTAGAGCAGTGAAAACATCAACAGGAAGACGCTTTGCGCTGCCGTCACCACAAGCGGAAAATTCTCGGGCAACTGGTTGATGTCCTGCGCGAGTGTTGCATAGATTTCCCCGCTTCCAAGTTGTTCCAGTTTGCGTAGATCCGTTCGTCTGATTTTGTCGGCTATGCGTACTCGCAGATCGTGCAAACGTTCTTGCAAAAACTCATTTGCCATCCGTAGCGAAGCTCGGTTGGCAAGGGAGTAGGTAACAAATGCAATCAGGTACAACAGTACGACCCGCGGGGGAACGGGCCGGGCCAATGCAGCCTGCTCCGCGGCAAAATTGATGATAGCTATCAGGGCCGAACAGGCCAGTGCTGCTAAACAGGTGACGCCGAGCAGGTCACGGAGCAGTTTGGGATCGCGGAGCTTGAGCAGTTCCAGAATTTGCATGACAGTCTTGCGAAGAAAATGGTTTGAACAAACCCGTCACTGCCCGGCGCAGTCGCATACCGCACTGGTTGGAACTCGCCAATACGCATATTTTTAGGCCAAAAAGTTTTTCCATTATTCGCTATAAACGTGGATTTTGTCAATGCAAATTGCAACGGAGAAATGCACGGCAAACCGTGCCTTCTAGGACGGTCCCGGGCTTTTCGCAAGCGTGTTAGAATCGAAAACCACCGCATGAACAGAGATCATATTTCTAGAAATGCGGCATGTTTATCCGCGGGCAAACCCCGCCTGGCGAGGTGGTTCTGTCGTGAATACAAGTGCAGCCGCCGACAAAACAGAAGCCGATATCGACTGGTGGTCTCTGCTCAATGACCGTGCTTTTCTCATCGATCCGTATCCGCATCTAGAGCGATTGCAGTCCATCGCCCCGGTGCATTTTGACGGCTCCTCCGGCATCTTTTTCATATTGGGTCATCGCGAATTTGTACGCGTAGCCACCGCCCTGCAAATGGGTCGCGATACCCGCCATTGGACCAACGGCTGGTGCACGGACGAGAACAAGGCGCGAGACCCCCTCGGCTATCGGCTGCTCAGCGAATTTCAGCCGCAAATGATCAATTCCAATCCGCCGGATCACGGCCGGATGCGCGGCTCCTACGAACAGGCGTTTAAGGCTGGAGCCATCGCCGCCCACACCGCCATGGTACAGCGGGAGGCCCGGCAATTGCTGGACGAAATGCCTTTCGACGGACGCGTAGACCTCATGGCGGCTTACGCCGCCCCCCTACCGCTCCGCGTGCTGCGAAATCTCTTTGAAATGCCGGCGGAAATGGACGGCGATATCAGCCGCTGGAGCGCCGCGCTCATCAAGATAGGCGATGTCCTCATGACCCCCGTGCAAAAGCAGGAGGCCCACGACGCTCTTCTCGAATTCAAGACCTACCTGCAGGGGCACCTCAAACTGCGCGCCCGAAACCCCGGCGAAGGAATGATCGGCGGAGTCATTCGTGCATTGGAGGCCCATGTCTTAAACGAAGAAGAAACGCTCACCAACTTGGTGTCCATGCTGGTAGCAGGCCACGAAACCACCGTCACACTAATTGGTAATGGGCTGCTTTGCCTGCTGCGGCACCCAGATCAATTTGCCCGGCTGCGCGCCGAACCGGCTTTGTTACGCTCCGCTATCGAAGAATTCCTCCGCTACGAACCAGGCGGCAACATGATCCTCCGTGTTGCCACCGAAGATCTGCAAGTTGGCGGAGTGACCATTCCCAAAGGCGCAGCCGTACTCGGAATGATCGGAGCCATCAATCGCGATCCGGCTCGCTTCGAGGACCCGGGGCGTTTTGATATTGCCCGCCGGCCGAACCCCCATCTGACCTTCGGCGCGGGCATTCACTTATGCATCGGCGCTCACCTGGCTCGCCTGGAGGCGCAACTTGCCTTTGAAGCGCTGCTGGATCGATACCCGCACATAGAACTCGACGGCCAGCCCGAATGGCGGCTCGACCGCATTAACGCTCGGGGCCTCCACAGACTCCCGCTCCGGGTACGAGCACAATGACGGCCGGCATCGAAGCGCTGAACATCTACGGAGGCTCCGCTTTCCTCGACGTCCGCGAACTCTGTGAACACCGCGGCCTCGACCGTCCGCGCTTCGACAATCTTCTCATGCGCGAAAAGACTGTCGCGTTGCCCTACGAAGATCCTGTCACCTTCGCCGTTAACGCGGCCGCTCCCATCGTAAATGCGCTCACCCCCGATGCCCGGGCCCGTATTGAAATGGTTATAACCTGCACGGAATCCGGAATCGATTTCGGCAAGTCGGCCAGCACCTACATCCAGGACCTGCTCCGCCTCCCCAAGTATTGCCGTGTATTCGAAATTAAGCAGGCCTGTTATTCCGGCACGGCGGGCCTGCAGATGGCCATCAACTTCGTTCTCTCCGGTACGTCACCTGGCGCGAAAGCGCTCGTCATCGCCAGCGATATCTCCCGGTTTGCGCTCGCCGATGCCACGGCCATCCAGGAATGGGCATACTCAGAGCCCAGTTCGGGAGCTGGAGCAGCGGCAGCCCTCATCAGTGATGCCCCGCACATCTTTGCAATAGACCCGGGGGCTTACGGCAATCACGCCTTCGAGGTAATGGACACCTGCCGTCCCGGTCCGGATACCGAGGCCGGTGACGCGGACTTGTCTCTTATGGCCTATCTCGATTGCGCCGAAAATGCCTACAAGGACTACGCCCGCCGCGTAGAAGGCGCTGACTTTCGAGATTCTTTCGGCCATCTCGCCTTCCATACGCCCTTCGGGGGCATGGTCAAAGGCGCCCATCGCCATCTCTTGCGCAAGCTCTATAAGGCAAGTCCCGCCGAGTGTGACGACGATTTCAATACCCGCGTAACCCACAGCCTCTACTACGGCCAACGCGTCGGCAATACCGCCGGGGCCTCGCTTCTTCTGGCTCTCGCCGGCATCATCGACCGCGCCGATCTCCGCGCCCCCCAACGCCTCGGCCTCTTCTCCTATGGCTCGGGCTGCTGCTCGGAGTTCTTTAGCGGCGTGGTCTGCGAGGAAAGCCAACGCCGCCTCCGCGCTATGAATATCACGCTTGGCCTGGACCGTCGTTATCGGCTTTCCATCCCCGAGTACGAATTACTCCTCCGCGAAAACGGCTCGATCCGCTTTGGCACCAAAGACGTGACGCTTAATCACGGATTGATTCCCGCCGCTTGGTCGTGCTTTCAAAAAGGCGGCGGCCTGGTACTGGACGCCATCGCCGGCTATCACCGGAAATATCGCTGGGTGTAGACAATCCAATGACCTTCGAGACTCTGCAAGTGCAGTGGCAGGATACTCTCTGCACGGCCCGTATCCACAGGCCTGCTGCCAATAACGCCATCAATGCCCGCCTGATCGAAGAACTCGCGGCCGTGCTTTCCGCGTGCAGCGATCCGGCGCGCACTCCGCCTGTCTCGATTCTAGTCCTCGAAGGCTCCCCCGAAGTCTTCTGCTCCGGCGGCGACCTGGAAGCAATCTCGGCGTCTTCCGAAGCGCCTCCGCCCGAGCCGCTCTTTGATCTTTGGGCCCGCATGGCCGCCAGTCCGCTGCTCACCATCAGCGTCGTCCGTGGCCGCGTCAACGCCGGCGGCTTAGGCTTCCTCTGCGCCTCGGATATTGTCCTCGCCGATCGCACTGCCGTATTCAGTCTGTCCGAATTGTTGTTCGGCATCTTCCCCGCCTTGGTGCTTCCCTTTCTCATCCGCCGGACCGGCCGGCAGAAGGCGCACTACCTCACGCTCATGACCCGGCCCATTACTGCGGAAGAAGCCCTTTCCGCCGGTTTGATTGACGCGCTGGAAGACGATGTCGGCGTGCTTCTCCGCAAACACTTGTTGCGGCTGCGGCGGCTGCAAAGGTCGGCTATTGGTCGCTACAAGGCTTACCTATCCAGCCTCGACAATAGTCTGGAGCTCGCCCGGCCGTTGGCGCTCGCCGCCAATCGGGAGTTTTTCAGTGATCCCTCCGTGCAGAACAATATCCGCCGGTACGTCACCGAGTCTAAGTTCCCCTGGGAACCCTAGGCTGCCGGTCGCAAGTCCACCGCCCGTACTATCGGTGATGCAGCCGCACTCCGGTCCGCGCCATGCCGCTTCGTGAAAAAACGGTGAAGCAAGACGAGCGAAAGGAGGAAGATGAACGTCTGGTTCTCCTTCGTGCTAATCTCCGCAGCTCCCAGCCCCATCACCTTTTTCGTTAGCGCCTGCGCGAATTTTTGGTCAAGGTAGGGTACTCGGCGTAACTCTCCTTCGGAAAGCAGCAGTTCCAGATATTCCGGCGGCCGAGTCGCAAATGCGGCTGCATCGGGCGCTCGATAAGGAAACTTCCGTTTGTTAACGATAGAGGCAGGCAGTTGATCTCGAAATGCCTGCCGCAGCAACCGCTTTTCTGCGAACCCATCGTCAAACCGAAGGTTGAGGGAGCAGGCCGCGTCCAACACCGCAGGGTCTAGGAACGGACATCGATTCTCCACGCCATGAGCTAACGTCATCCGTTCGCCTTGTGTCGAAAGCAAGTAGCCAGGCAGCAGTGTCTTGTACTCAAGCCATTGGGCTTTCTCCACTGCCGTCAACTCGGCATAGCCCGGCTCTCCCTGAATCAACCGCTGGATCGCCCCTAGCGGGTCGCCCTGCCCCTGCACCAACCGCGCACTGAACCTCCCGTTCTGTAAGCGAAGCTCATGGGAAAATAGCCCCGGCGCCCGCTCTTGGGAAAACTGGTGATAAAGTCCCGTGATCGCGGCAATGTCTTCCGGTTTGTAGTGGTCCAGATGCGGGTAAAGGTGCGCCAATCGTTCCCGCCGCCAGGCCTCGTCAAACGTATTCCATCCGTCGCGCAGAAGAGTCTCTTTGTACAGGTCATACCCCAGGAATGCCTCATCGGCCCCCTCGCCGCTCAGTACAACTTTGATCCCTTCGCGCCTGGTCGCCTGTGCCAACAAGTACATAGGGACGAAGGCGCTGCGGAACGCTGGCATCTCCGCATGAAAGATCGCATCCGGGAAGTGGCGGGCAATGTCTTCGTAACTCACGCGCACCCCCACATGCCTTGTCCCCAGAAACGCGGCCATCTCCCGTTGTTGGAGGGATTCGTCGAGGTTCTTGTCCTCAAATTCTACGGAAAACGTTCGCACCCGCCCCAGGGCTCGTTCACAGGTCAATTGGGCGACGATTGCTGAATCCACGCCGCCGCTCAGGTAAACGCCGACCTCCACATCGCTGCGCAATCGCAGGGCCACGCTTTGTCTCAGCCGGTCCCGGATCAAGGCGAGCGCCTCTCCTTCACTGGCTGGCCCGCTCGCTGTGCGCAGCCGCAACGGCCCATAGGTTCGTTCCGTCATGCTGCCGCGCGTCACGTTGAGCCATGCTCCCATGGGCAGACTCCGGATCCCGTGGAACCCGGACTGATCCGGTAGCGGTGTCCACTGCACCAGGATCGACCGAATCTGGTCTACATCCTGCTCAAACGAAAATCCAGGCAAACCGAAAAATGCCTTCATCTCGGAAGCAAACGCAAAACCGTGCGGACCTTGCGTATAAAAAAGAGGCCGCTTTCCAAACCTGTCCCGCGCCAGGATCAACTCGCCGGCCATCCGGTCGTAGATCGCAAAAGCATAGCCGCCGTTGAGCTTCGGCAAACACGCATCGCCCCACTGGATCCATGCTTGCAGCACAACTTCCGTATCGGACCTGGTCTGGAAAATGCGCCCCTTCGCCTCTAGTTCCGCCCGCAACTCTAGGTAGTTGTAAACCTCGCCGTTGTAACAGATCCAGTACCGCCCGCTCGCATCGCTTAGCGGCTGTGTGCCCGCCTCCAGGTCAATGATGCTCAGCCGCGTCGTACCGAAAGCGCAAATGCCGTCTACGAAATACCCTGTACCGTCAGGTCCGCGGTGGGCAATCGAGCGCAGCATGTTTTGAATCGTCTCCGGATGATCGCCGGAAGCCTGCGAAGAATGGAGAAAGCCAGCGATGCCGCACATGACAGTCGCGTGTCCTTAGCGAGCCGCCGCCTGCGCTGTCTTGCGTGCCACAAACTCTTCGATGCGTTGTAAGCTCACAAGAATATTGCTCGTCATCTCTTCTTCTGTGAACTTGAACTGGTAGGTCTTTTCCAAGTACCGGCAAAGCTGCACATAGCCAAACGAATCCATCACCCCTGCCCGGAACAGATCCGTGTCGTCCGGGAGGTCCTCGCCAAATTCGATGAGGAATTGGTTCTCGATAAATGCGCGGATAGGTTGGCTCATACTATTTATCGGCGTTCAGCAGTACCGGCAGCGAATTGGCTCCGGCGCCCATGATGATGACTTTTGAGTTCGGCGATTTCGACAGTTCGGTCGTCGCGGCGATACCTTTCCATTTCAGAATCGAAATGCCGCTCACCTTCTCGAATTCCCGGATCCCTTGCGCCTCAATCACTTTACGTGCCGCTTCTGACTCCTCGGCCTTGATCCGGTATTCGAACGACAACATCTCCTGCTTGTGAAGTTGCTTGTTGACAATACCTTGGGCCATATCCTTGGGCAGGCTCATTCGCAAAATTTGTACGCGTTCCAGCAGGATCGGATGGCGGGCAATCAGTGGTTTCAGGCGGGTTTCCACCAAGTCCAGCATCGGCTCCTCGTCCTGCGTGTAAATTTCCTCTGCAGTGAAATCACCCACGATCTGGCGAAGAGATGACACGACATCCGGAATGACAACTTTATCCCGGTACTCGGGACCAAGTATGCGGTGCAGTTCCGGGATACGGTTGGGGTCAGGCCGGTATCGGGCAATCCATTCGACTTCGATCTGCATTCCGTCTTTGGACAACATCGGAACTTTTCCCGTGGCAGCCCCGATACGAGAGTCGTAAATCGTGATCTCGTCCCAAGGAAATTTCAAATGGGTACCATCAAGCAGGATCCTGTCTGATGTTCCGCCAAAGAATCGGCTCCAATAGATTCCCTGCTGCCCAGCCCGAAGCGAAATAACCACATCGTCCCAATACAGGATGAAGAAGAAGGAGAATACCAGCAACGACAGTGTGATGCCGAAACGATGCCGGACCAGGAACGGCTCCGGTCGCTCCGGCTCGTCAGCCAACGCGCCGGAATTGAAGATCTCGCTATCGCTCACCGCGGACAGGCCCTATTCCTTTCAGACATAGGATCCACGGCGTCCGAAGGCCAGAACAAGCAACAGCGCCACCACCGGCGTGAAGAACAAGCCCGCCGCGGCTACGCCCCAGAAGCCCAACCGGCTCTCTCTTCCCAACATGCCGGCAATCACGCACAGCAAAAGGTAAAGAAGGATGTGCACCATCAATGAACTCCTCCGGCTTGTGCGCTCTCTCGGTCCCGGTCTGGCGCCTTATGACGCAGGAGCCGCCGCCGGTGTCGGAGTCGACATCTTTGCAGCTTCCTTGACGCCAATGGCGAATTCACGCCGGAAGAATTCGCGAATCTTTTCAATTTCGAAGTCTAACAAGCTGCCGCCCGTGGCGAAGTGCATGGCGAATACGCGGCCGACCGCGTAGGTGAACCCGGCCGCTACGGCGGAAAGGGAGGCTGCCGCCACGAGCGGTCCGACCACCGGAACAAACTTGAACGCGCCGCGGGCGGCAATCTTGCCCAACGTCACACTCCCCAAGCTCGCCATCAGCGAAGCAATCGCCGACTTTGCCAAGTCCTGTTGAAAGGGAACTTTGTAGTGGTCAGCCAGTTCCCGTATCAGCTTCAGCTCAACAGCGGTAATGGCTGCCACTTCCACGAGGGGAATCGGCAATAGGCCCGCGGCTACGGACCAGACCATGTTTTTCTTGATGATGTCCAGCGAAGCTGCGTCTGTAGCGACGACAACCGGGGCGGTTTCTTCCGACATACATCCCTCCTTAACCGGCAATTGACGGCTTATATTGCAGTCGCAATTATATAGCGAGGTCAATTTTTATGTCAACGAAATCCAGGGTCGTTATTCCCGCCTACCGGAGCGGACTCTCTTAACAAAATGACGCAGAAATCGACGTTTCTGAGATAGGCCCGCGCTGGGAGCCGCAAGAACTACAACTATAATTTCTATTAAATAGGTATTATTTTCTGACGTTCTCGCACAATATCCGCAAGCAGTTGGGCGAGCGGTCCCCTTCATTCCCCTCCCGGTGAAGGCAACCCGAACGGAGGCTCAATGGGAATGCCAAGTTCGCGATAGAACTCGTCCAATCCGCAGTTCTCCATCACTAGGCGGGGGTGAAACAACAGCCACGGCACCCACAACTCACGATTGTCCAGAAACCACACATGAAGGGCCTGCCCGAAGTCGATATAAAAAACGTCCGGGTCCCATTTATGGAGACGGGCGATCAACCAATAAGCAAATGACCCGCCCTGAAGCATGATGAGCGGCGGCTTTGTGCCATGCCGCGCTGCCAACGCCTTCGCCTCCCGCACAGCCGCCTGGCAGCGCTCAAAGATCTCGTACCGCAGGTGATAGCTGGATAACGGTATCTCCAGGTGGGAGAACCAGGGTAGCCGGAGACGCTGGCCCAACTCCCGCATCCGGTTGGCTCCCACCAGCACGACCGGACGCTCACGGGCCTCCGTACGCAATCGCACAATTTCGCCCGAATACGCCCACCGCTTCCAGACCATTGCCTCCAGGAGCGGAACATCCGGACCGAAGTGAGCGGCAAACTCGCGCAACTGTTCCTGCTCCATCGAGCGGATCGTCTCGGTTCGGCCAAAGACGCGGTCGTCCACCGTCGACTGTCATTTGAACAACATCGGCGCTATCGCCAGCGGACCAACAGCATTCGGCGCAGTGTTGGCTAGATTCGAGAAGAAAGAAATGCCGGATAGACATTGGACCAAGAGCACCTACTAGTCGTTCATCCGGCGGCAGATAGGGCCGCGATAGGGAGAAACGCCCCGAGAGCCCGTAAGTAACGCTACGGATTTTCAAGGAAGGCGCGTTTCAGGAAAAGGTCGGCGACAGTTTCCGGAAGACGTTCCAAGTCGCGAACGAGGCGGCGGAATCGAGTTGTTCAACCGAATGTTCGTTCGACGACCCAGCAACACCAAAACAGAGCGAACGCTTTCCTGGCGTTAGGCAGTTTGACGACTTCCCACCGTATCCCCTGCTGTTGGGCCGCCTCAGTTGCCGCGGTGCCGGCATAGCTCTGATCGTTCCACATTTTCGCCGGTGGCCTGTTGCACTTGTGCGGCCAGTAATCCTACTTGCGCCCGGTCTTGTTCATCGGCCGGCATGCCAGGCAGGGCCAGCAAATTCCCCAAAGTGACGACGGCAATATGCATCTTGCCGCCCTTCCTCCGTTTGGCTCCGTCCTAGCCCCTCCGAACTCCGCTCTCCGGCGTCGATTGCAATGTACGGCTACCCATTACCGCTGCCGACGCCTGTGCGCTATGCCCTTCCCGCAACCGCATATATCGCGCAAATCATGCACCATGGCCTCGAATACCTTCGCTCGTATCCAACCGGTGCGTATGTTGGTATACCACCTCCCAGGGCGGCAGATCATGCGGGATCAGCCTCTACGGCATTCCGCATTTTGGCGAGCTACCGCAAGTCCATGGAATGCCTCCCACAACGAATAGATCCGTTGCCGAGCCTCTTTTTCCATCAGCGTCAGGTAGGGCGCTGCAAACCCCCACTCCTCTTCGCTGACATCTGTCGCCTCCCGCTTTCGCATGCCGGGGGAGGCCATCCCCTTAACCTCTCAAATGTTAACTACTGACTGCAGCGGAAATGAACCCGTTGCCAATCGAGAAATGGCTCCAGGAACTCTCGCTAGCACCCAGAGACAGAAACTATATCAAGGCGGCGTGCACTTTGTTCTCGGCGCGACGCATCGATAGGAGACTGCCACAAGCAACCCGATGGCATTGGCACAGGGCAAAAACGCCTCGAAGCGTTTGGCCAGCCCTCAATCCATCGCACCGGAACAGTTCCCATGGCAACCATTGCCGGATCGCTAGGAGGACGGGTTTCCGAGATGGTAGGACTTCGATGGGAAGACGTGGAGAGGAACCAGCGGACGTTGACTGTTAAACATTCCGGCTTCCGCGTGGGCATTTTCTGCTTGCTTCTGGATTGGGCAAGGGAGTCTCTGAGCGTGTTATGCTTCACCAGAGAGCAAAGACTAGGTGCTCTCACCTGTGTAGCCTGTCCGGGCGGAAACTCTAGACCGCTGCGTGGAGAAAGTTCAGTGCGATGCTCCTTACTGCACGACACCGTTACGAGTCGACAAAGTGAGTGTCCGTGTTGCGATGGGATAGTAAGATCTAGACAGGGTAGCGATTTCAATCGCCGAGAGGCGAGGTTTGCGTGCCTCCCTGGTCCGACTGGACCATCAAGTTGGGCAAACCCCGGCCGTATGACACTTACGAAACCAGCGGCGCATCCACCACCCCAAGAGTCGTTGGCCAGTCGAATTTTCTTTAAACGGGTGCGCAACAGCTTTGAAGCAAGGCTTTCTACGACCCAAGCAAAATCGCCGTTCGGGCTATAACCGAATTCGTTTCAGCGCGTTTTACCGGAATCTGCGGACGATTAGGCCCTTGATGGCTCAAGTACGAGCACTTCGAAAACCTCCTGTCGCACTCCCCCACCATATTCAACGATGATTTTTTTCTGTCACATTCACCGAGCTGCCGGATCAATGATCCACAAAGAATTTTCAACATATTTCGACAGTCTGAACAATCAACGATTTTGTGTTGCTCTTGGGCCTGCAGATCTGGCCAATTTTGTCGAATCGTCGCGGAGCTTACCTGATCGTCATTTTTACATTGGCGGCCACGTCGGACTGCCCGATCTGGAGCTCTGTGGGGTAAACAAGGGGTCTGGCGACGTTGTTTTCTCGAACGTCCGGGATCCAATAGAGCGGGCCGTATCGCTGTATTTTCTTATGCTCCGTAGCCCCGACTGGCTCCCGGTTCTTGCTCGCGGAGTGGCAGGACGCGGATTCGAGTATTTTTACAATTATGCTCGCGGCGAAGGACACTTTTTCAATAATGATCAGTGCCAATTGATCGCCGGTACAATCAACTACGAGACTACCGTTTGTTACGTGCAGGAGAATTTTGATTTCTTGGGGTCCTTCTCCTACATGGACAAATTTCAGGATGAACTGGTAAGAAGAATTGCTCCCGTCGTTCCGGGATTTAGAATCCAGGGGGGTAGAGTGAATGAGGCGTTCCATGTGCGTTCGGAGACACATTGGACGAAAAGACGGGATATAGCTGAAATCGTCAGCCGGAAACTAGCTTCCAGGATCAAGCGAGATAATAGTGCAGATCAGCAGCTCGTCGAGTTTGTAGAAAATATCCACGGTGGAATCTACGCTCCGAAGGCGGCCGGCGAGTCTGAATCGCAGGTACGGGGTTGACTTCACAGGTAGATCTGAAATCGCCCACGAACAGGACGGATAGAATGTAGTCCGGATTATGTTCCAGAAGGGGCGCGGCCTGT
>DASTML010000201.1:0-16192 GCA_035714175.1 Bryobacteraceae bacterium
ACAGGCCGCGCCCCTTCTGGAACATAATCCGGACTACATTCTATCCGTCCTGTTCGTGGGCGATTTCAGATCTACCTGTGAAGTCAACCCCGTACCTGCGATTCAGACTCGCCGGCCGCCTTCGGAGCGTAGATTCCACCGGGTCAAACCGGGATCCGGTCATTTGTGGTTTTCACAAGGAGATTAACGCCTTACTCACGCCGCCGTTTCAAACAGTTGGAATTGTTCTTCAAAACAGGGGCTGCTTTCGCGGCTGTTGCATATACACTGTCAGAGATGCACTTGTCCCGTCAGCAACGTGTGGCAGTTCTGGCCGCGTCGTTTCTAGGATTGCTGTTTGACGGAGTGGAGCTCGGACTGATGCCAGTCGCCGCTCTATCGGTATCGAAAAGTCTTCTAGGCGCCGACTACACCCCCACATTGGGCGGCGACTGGTTCGCGCGATTCACCGCCGCCTTGATGCTAGGAGCTGCTATCGGCGGCATTCTGTTCGGCAACTTAGGCGATCGCATCGGGCGCACACGCGCGATGGGAATCAGCATACTTTTCTATACGGTGTTCGCATGGATCGGAGCGTTCGCGCAAACAGTGGAGCAGATGCTGGTCCTGCGGTTTCTGGTGGGACTCGGAGTCGGGGGAATGTGGCCGAATGGAATGGCGCTTGTGGCCGAAAGCTGGCCAGCTGCTTCGAAACCGCTGGTTTCCGGTGTCATGGCCGCGGGGATGAACGCGGGCGTATTACTCCTCTCGCAAATGGCGCGACTCTGGCCCATTACGCCAGATTCCTGGCGATGGATTTTCCAACTGGCTGGCGTGCCCGCGCTCTTCGGGATATTCGTGTTGGTCGCGCTTCCGGAATCGCCAGACTGGCTTGCCTCGCGTGGGAAGGCGAAGAAAAAGTCCTCGCCGCTTTCCGATCTGTTTCGTCCGCAACTAATACGAATCTCTCTCGCCGCAATCGTCATCAGTTCCATTCCTATGGTGGGTGCATGGGCCGCGAGCAAATGGATGATCCCTTGGGCGGACAAGATCGCCGGCCCCTCCAATGCCGAATATAAAGCGGCTACCCAGGGATTCTGGGCGTTTGGAGCTGTGATCGGCAGCCTCATAGGCGCGCAGTTGGCAGGTTGGCTTGGCCGGCGGCGGAGTTACCTATTGATAAGCATCGGTGCGTCTTCCCTGACCGTCGCAATGTTTCAACTGACCGCGCCAATGGAGCCCGACTTTCATTCGGTCGTATTCACCCAGGGATTGGTTGCGACGTTGTTCTTTGGCTGGCTGGCGCTCTATCTGCCGGAGTTGTTCCCAGTCGCCGTGCGGGCGACCGGGAGCGGCCTCGCGTACAATTCTGGCCGCTTTGCTACAGCCATCGGCGTAATGGGTGCCGGAATGTTGTTCAACTCATTGGGTGGCGACTACCCCAGTGTCGGGGCTATCTGCGCTTCGGTGTATGCGCTCGGCGTTCTGGCGATCTGGCTGGTACAGGAAGCGCCGGCGGTTGAGTCCTCTCCGGGGACTCGCGTCAAATCTCAGCCGGCTCCTGAGCGAGGTTGACCGATTTCTCTACATTTCGCTGGCCGCCAGGAGGGTCTTTTGCACGTCCAACTCCTGATCTAGAGAGACAACGAGTTTCCGTTCGCCGCGAACAGCTGCCGCTAGCTCGGCCAAGTCATCTACATACCGTTTATACGGCGGCAGCGGCACATTCTGGAGGCCCTTTTTGTAGGGGCCCACGGCGGTGGCCAAATCCATACTGAGTTCCGGCGCTTCCAGTGGTCGAATGATGGCCGTTCCATTCGTGCCCAACACTTCGAAGCAACGGTGCGCGCTCGAACCCGGCTGCAGCGTGGCGCTCTGAATCACTGCCAATGCTCGCGAATATTCGAATACAGCCATGGTGTTGTCGCGCAGCGAATCTTTGAAGACGCCCTGCTTTCTGAGGAATGGCGTTACCTTCATTGGTACGCCCATCACGCGAACCAGAGCGTCGATCAGATGGGCGCCTAGTTCGAACATCTGCCCACCGTGAAACTGGCCCCATTCGGGCCGCCGGCGCGGCTCGATGAGCGTATTGATTTGCCCGCGGATCATATAAATCTCGCCCAGCCAACCGCTGCGGACCGCTTCGATCACCTTATTGAATCCGGGATGATATCGCCACATGTAGCCGCTCTGCAGCAGCAGGTTCTTCGCCCGTGCTGCCGCCACCAAGCGTTGCATACCCTCCAACGTATCCGCCGGCGGCTTCTCCACATGAACGTGCTTGCCCCTCGCCAGCGCGCGGGACGCAAACTGGAAATGATCTTTCACCGCTCCTTCGACGGCGATCACACGGGCAGGGCCATTGAACACCTGCTCGCTTGTCAGCAGCTTTATATTCGCCGCCTCGTACTTGGTGCGGAACGCCGGGTCATCCTCCCACACTCCTAGAAAATCCCAATCGGCAGAGTCGCGGCAGATCTTCGCCTTCGCCTCCGCGTGAGAGTGGCTGCCGCCGGCAAACGCAATGGGAATGCGCTCGCCAGTCGGCGCGGCGTGAGCGAGTGTCGCCCCTGCCGCCGCGGCAATCATTTGACGTCGATACATGTGTCGAACCTCACCTTACGCAATCTGCCCGAGTTTCGGAGTTCCCCAATGGGAACGATACGTGCGCTTTACATGCGCATTCGCGACCGAATCTCCGACAATCGTTTCCGTCTCCTGATCGAACGAGACATTGCGCCCGGTGCGGGCCACAATGTTCGCAAGGTGGCAATGAATCGCCGAAAGATGGCCTTCCATGATATCGCCGGGCGGCAGCTTGCGTGACCGTACGCAATCGACGAACTTCTGCTGATGAACGGCGTCGGAGTCGCCCGCGTCATCATGTTGGATCATCTTGCCGTCTTTGTCGAAGACCTTGAAGCCCCACTTGCGATTGTATTGGCCGATGTGAACCATGCCTTCGGTGCCATACACGCCCACGCCATTTTCAATATCGTTCATGCCGTAGGGATTCCAGATTCGCTGTTCCCAGATAAGGCTTTTGCCATCCTCGTAGTCGAAGTTGGCCAACATCGTATCGGGCGTCTGTTGATCGTCTTTAAAGAAAACCTTGCGGCCGGAGCCGCTCACCCGCACAGGGTAGCTTTCGCCAAGCGCCCATCGCGCGATATCGAGTTGATGGGCGCCGTCATTGCCCGCGTCGCCGGTTCCGAAATGCCAATGCCAGTGCCACTTGTAATGGAAGCGATTCTCATTAAACGGGATCCACGGCGCGGGACCAAGCCACGTCTCATAGTCAACGCCAGCGGGGATGGGACCATCTTCCTTGTGACCGATGTCATCGCGAAGCTGGATATTCCAAGCCTTCGCGGTGAGGACCTTACCAATCTTCCCGGACTTGATCAACTCGATCGCGCGGATAGTGGATTCGCGGCTGCGGGATTGCGTGCCCACCTGCATCAGCCTACCGGTGCGGCGCGCCGCGTCGATCATCAAACGCCCCTCGCGGATGTTGTGTGACGCCGGCTTTTCCACGTAGACATCCTTACCCGCTTCGACGCCCAGGATAGCGGCCGGCGCATGCCAGTGATCGGGTGTCGTCACCACGATTGCGTCAATCGATTTGTCGTCGAGAAGACGGCGCATATCTGTCACCTCCGAGGGCTTCGCAATCCCGAGCTTCGACGCAACTGCCTGCGTCTTTTCGAGCGAGGCCTTATCGGCGTCACAGATCGTCTTGATACTCGCACCTGCAATCTTGGCATAGCTCTGGAGCAGATAGCGCCCTCGGCCGCCCACTCCGATAATGCCGAGGTTAACTTGATCACTAGCCGCCACGGCAGTGCGGCGCAGCGCGGTCGCCGACAGCGCGGAGCCCATCATGAAGTATCGCCGGTTCATTGTTGTTGTCTCCTGTTTCTATTTGAGCGACGCTTCTACGCGTCGAATATGTTCAGCGGCGAGCCGGGCAACCGTTTCGCCGTCAGGTCGAAAGTCAAACACTTCGACGGATAGCCAACCGCCGTATTTGAGATCTCGCAGCGTTTGCAGGATTGGCCCGAAGGAAAACGTTCCCGATCCTGGATAGCGGCCGTCCATTTCGTTCAAATGCACATGCCGGATTCGTGAAAGGTGCTTGCGGATTATGGAGGGCAATGGCTCGGTCTCCGCCGTGGTGTTGTGTGTGTCGAACATGGTTTGCACCGCCGGACTATTCACGGCTTCGACGATCGCCACCGCTTCGCGCAGGCTGTTTACGACATTGCATAGATGCGGTGCCAGCGGCTCCACCAGAATTGTGACCCCGCGAGCGGCGGCATGGATCGACACCCTGTTCAGCCCGTCGGCAATTCGTTGCGCAGCATCCTTGGGGGACACGCCATCAACCGCCTGCCGCTGTTTTCCCGAACCGAGCGCCATCAACGGCGCCGGCCCGAGATCCGCGGCGAGGTCGATGAGCCGGTCAAAGTAGTCCCACGTCCGCTTCCGAATGGCGGCGTCTGCCGTGGTCAGGTGAAGCGACTTCGGAGCCTTCAGAAATGAGTGCAGCCCGCAGTACTGGAGGCCCGTGTCCTGCATGATCCTATGCATCTCCGCCCGTCGCGATACGGTGAGCGTCGCTGGATCATCGCTAAGGTTAGAGGGATCAATTTCAAGCCCGGTATACCCAGTCCGGTGAGCCGCATCGCAGATCTTCGGAAAGGGGAGGCCAGGAAAGGTCTCACTGCAGACGGCGAGCGGAAGCGTTTTCGTATTTGACATGACAGGGAGCGAGGCAAGCAGCGCGCGCCGCGAGATCATAGCTGAAAAAGCCTCTTGGCGTTCGTTTCGAACACCTTCTTTTCAGCCGCGGCGCCAAGCTTCAGGCTTTCCACATGGCCGGCAATTAGCGACGGACTCACCCACGGGTGGTCGCTCGAGTACAACATTCGGTCCGCGCCTACGAAGTCGATGCCGTATCGAATCGCCATCGGAATCGGCGAGACAGTATCGAAATAAACGCGCTTCAGATACTCGCTCGGCGCCATCTCGATATTCTCGGCGCCGCGCTTCAGCACCATCGTCTGATGGTCGACACGGCCAATCAGAAACGGCAGCGCGCCGCCGACATGCGGGCAGACCAACTTCAGGTTCGGGTGTTTGTCCAACACGCCGGAAAGGATCAATCGGCAGAGCGCAATGGTCGTGTCGAACATCAGGCCAAGCATCGGAGCCATTTGGTAGTCGCTCACGGCGTTATAAGTCATTGGCAGTCCGGGATGCAGCAGGATGGGGATCCCACGCCTCTCAGCTTCGGCGTAGAGCGGCCGGAATTGCGGCTCGTCGGGAAACTTGCCGTCGAGATTGGAGTACAACAGAATGCCCTTCATCCCCAACTTGTCAACGGCGCGTTCGAACTCACGCAGCATGGCGTCGCCGGAATGGAAGGGCAGCGTCGCGAGTCCGAAGAAACGCGTGGAATGTTGCTTGACCGCGTCGGCGATAAAGTCGTTCAGCAGCACCGCCATGGCCCCAGAGTCCTTTCCGAACAGTTCAGGTCCCGGATCGTTAATGCTGAGAGCGGCCATCTGAATGCCCGCCTGGTTCATGTCCTCGATCTTTGCTTTCGCATCGGTATGCTTGGGCATCAGCCGGCGGTGCCAGTCGCCAACAACCACATACCGTTCATCGCCTTTGCGATAGACGTACGGCGATTTCTTTCGCTTCTCCAGAAGCGTCAAAAACTCTTCAGAGAACAGATGGCTCTGCGAATCGATGCGCGTGCCGTGGGTTTGGGATTGTGCCATTGTATTCGCCGCCAGTGTTCTGGCAAGGAACGTTCTTCTGCCGGTCATATCAGCATTTGCCTCACTAGGTTTCCGTCTACATCAGTCAGCCTGAAGTCCCGGCCCATGTGCCGGTACGTCAGGCGCGTATGGTCCATTCCCAGGCAGTGCAGGATCGTGGCTTGCAGGTCGTGAACATGCACGGGCGAGTCTGTAATCTGCAAGCCCAGTTCATCGGTCCGGCCAATCACTTGCCCGCCCTTCACGCCGCCACCGGCGGCCCAGATGCTGAAGCAGTTCGGATGATGATCGCGCCCCGGGGCCTCGTCCACACGCTCCAGTTGGCCCATTGGCGTGCGGCCGAACTCGCCGGCCCAAACCACCAAAGTGGAATCCAACAATCCTCGCTGCTTCAGGTCGCGGATCAAGGCCCCGATGGGCCGATCCGTGATGTCACAGTTCTTCTTCAACTTCCGGTTCAGCTCCTGATGGTCGTCCCAACTGGCATGGGCGAGCATGACGAATCGGACGCCCCGCTCCACCATGCGCCGCGCCAACAGACAGTTGACCGCGTAGGGATGCGTGGGCTCCTTGTTGACGCCGTAGTCTTCGAGCGTCTTAGCAGACTCCTGCGAAAACTCTAAAAGCTTTGGCGCCGCCGTTTGCATGCGAAACGCGAGTTCGTAGGAGTGTATACGGCTCGCAATCGAAGCGTCGCCGCTGTCGTGCTGGTGCTCTTCGTTCAACTTGCGTATAAGATCGAGCCGAGAGCGTTGCGTCTGTTCCGATATACCGGGCGGATTAGGCAGATATAGTATCGGCTCCCCGGAATTCCGAAATACAGTGCCCGCATGAACTGCCGGAAGGAACCCGCTACTCCAATTCATTGAGCCGCCGCTAGTTCCCTTTCCCGAACTGAGTACCACAAACGCTGGCATGTCCTGTGACTCAGAGCCAAGGCCATAGGAGATCCAGGAGCCCGCGGTGGGCCGGCCAAATTGTGTCGATCCAGTGAACAGTAGCGCCTGCCCCGGATGATGATTGAACGCGTCCGTGTGCATGGAGCGAATCAGGCAGATATCGTCCGCGTTCGATGCGATGTGCGGTATAAAATCGGAGAATTCCGTGCCGCACTTCCCACCGGCGCGGAACACCCTTTCGCTGCCCAAAACCTTCGCGTCCGGCTTGACGAAAACCAGGTTCAGATCTTTGGTCATCGACGCGGGCAACGGTTGGCCGTGCCATTTCCGAAGTGCGGGCTTCGGATCGTAAAGATCGATGTGACTGGGGCCGCCCTCCTGGAAGAGGAAGATCACGTTCTTCGCCTTGGCGGCAAAGTGCGGCCCCTTTAATTCCGGAGCGGCCGCCGACAGGAGGTTGCTGAGGGCAACCGCACCCAGCGATCCGGCCACGGACCGAAGGAAATCTCGACGCTGCTGAAAGGCGTGGAAGTTCACATTTACTCTCGTGTCAGAAACTCATCCAGATTGAGTAGAGCGCTCGCCAGTGCGGTCCAGGCAGCTGACTCCGCGCGCGACACCCCAACCAGAGCGGTGGGGAACAGCTGTACCGCTGATGCCTGATCCTTCTCGAAAGCGCTGATCTGCGTCCGCACGTACTGAGCGCTGGTTTCCAACTCCGTGCGATTCGGTCGTCTGCCCAAAGAGACTTGGAACAGATAATCCACGCGCTCGTGGGCCGAGCCTTTCGACCTCTCACGCAACACCCGCGCCGCCACCGCCTGGGCCGCCTCAACAAACGTTGGATCATTCAGAAGATTCAACGCCTGAAGCGGCGTATTGGATCTTTCCCTCTTGCACGCCGCGACGGTGGCATCAGGAGCATCAAAGTTCATCAGTTGCGGGAATGGAACGGTCCGTTGAAAGTGGATGTAAAGGCCCCGACGATACCGATCCCGCCCCGTGCTCTCCGGCCATCCGGCATCGGTCCCGTAGGCAAGTTCGATGACGCCTTTGGGCAACGGCGGGCGAACGCTTTTGCCGCCAATCGCTGGATACAACAGTTCACTGACCTGAAGCGCCGAGTCGCGGATGAGTTCCGCAGACAACCGCAGGCGCGACTGTCGAAACAGTAACGTGTTGCCGGGATCCGTTGCCTCAATCTCGGGACGAGCCGCGGAGGATTGCCGGTACACCGCCGAAGTGACAATGGTCTTGATGAGAGCCTTCCGCTTCCAGCCGGAATCCATGAACCGGGCCGATAGCCAGTCCAGCAGTTCCGGATGCGTCGGCGATTCCCCTTGGCGTCCGAAGTTCTCCGATGTGCGCACCAAGCCGCGTCCGAAGAGTTCCTGCCAGATGCGATTGACTGCCACGCGCGCCGTCAGCGGATTGCGCGGCGAGACCAGCCAGCGCGCAAGCGTCAACCGGGATCGGTCCGCATTGGCGGGTGGGGCGTGCAAGAATCCTGGCACCGCCGGTTCCACTGCGGCGCCCGGCTGCTTCCACTCGCCACGGATCAAGATGTGAGAAGGCCGCACTGCTTCCTCCACGATCACCGGCGCTTCGCTCAGTGCGGGAAATCCTTGCCGCAGTTCGCCCAACTTTTTGCGGGCTTCAGTGAAGCGCAACTCCTTCCAGAGTTCCTTACTGATCACACGGTGGTAGTTCTTCAGGAAGTGGTCCGTCATCGCATCCGTCTGTTTCCGCGAGCGCTTTGCCGGGTCGGTATCGAGTATGGCCATGGCATTGTCGAGATACTTCGTCAGCGCATCCAGCGCATGGTCCCAATCGGTCCACTTGCCCGGGAACGCCCGCGCCTCTTTCATCCGGGCTTCCCAGGAAGGCTGATGCTGCCCCACCTTGAACTGCGCCAGTAGCGCTTCCCGCTCCTTTCGATAGTTCGCCAGCGACGCCAAATATGGGCCCATCTCACCATCCAGTGGCGCATCGATATCCAACTCGCCCGCTCCGTTGAAAAACGCGAACAACTGGTAGAAGTCCTTCTGCGAAATTGGATCGTACTTGTGGTCGTGGCATTGCGCGCAGCCGAAGGTCAGTCCCAGCCATGCGGTCCCAGTGGTGGATGCACGGTCCATCACCTGCTCCACACGGAACTGCTCCACGTTCACGCCGCCCTCGCGATTCGTCAGCGTGTTGCGATGAAAACCGGTGGCAATGCGCTGATCGATTGTTGCGTTCGGCAGCAGGTCGCCGGCGACCTGTTCGATGGTGAACTGGTCGAACGGCATGTCCTGATTGATCGCCTCGATCACCCAGTGCCGCCAACGCCACGCATGCGGGCGAACGTAGTCTTTCTCGTAGCCGTCGCTATCGGCATATCGGGCCAAGTCGAGCCATGGCCGTGCCCACCGCTCACCGAAATGGGGAGATTCCAACAGGCGGTCCACGAGCCGCTCATAGGCATCGGGCCGGTTGTCGCCGAGAAATTCGGCCACTTCCTGTGGGCTCGGCGGCAGCCCCGTTATGTCCAAAGCCAAGCGCCGGATCAGCGTCGTTCTCGGCGCCTCCGGAGACGGGTCCCAGCCCACGCTGTCCAGCCGCGCCACAATGAATTGGTCAATCTCGTTCCGTGGCCAGATCCGGTTCCGTGAAGCTGGCGGCGTGGGTCGTTGCACCGGTCGGAAAGACCAGTGCTCCTCCACCTTGGGCGCCGTTAGCGCACCGGCCTGCGGCCACTCGGCGCCGCTGTCGATCCATTCCCTAAGCTTTGCGATCTCCGCAGCAGACAGCGCCGGCCCACCCGGCGGCATGCTACGTTTGGGCTCCTTGCCGGAGACCAGACTAACCAGTAGGCTCGCCGAGCTGTTGCCTGGGGACAGCACGCGTAGCGCCGCCTCCCGATTGTCCAGCCGCAGGCCTTTCATCTGCGTTCGCTCCCCATGGCAACCCATACAGCGGGCCTGCAAGATTGGCCGTATATCCCGATTGAAATCGGTCGCGCCGTACGCGATGGAGGCCACGAGAAGCAGGACGGGAAGCCCCCTCATACTGGCGGCCTCCGCAACAGCTTAGAAGCCACTTCTCCCGCCACGTCAGTCAGTCGAAAGTTGCGTCCGGAGAACGGGAAAGTGAGCCGGGTATGGTCAAACCCGAGCGTGTGAAGAATCGTCGCCTGCAGGTCGTTCACATGAATCCGGTCTTCAATTCCCGCCAAGCCAAACTCATCGGTTTTCCCGACAGTCACACCGGCACGGATACCGCCCCCGGCCAGCCACATGCTGTAACAGTTCGGATGATGATCGCGGCCGTAGTTGATGTCCGGCCGCTGCTGCTGCGTCATCGGGGTGCGGCCGAACTCGCCGCCGAAGATGACAAGAGTTGAATCCAGGAGCCCGCGCTGCTTGAGGTCGGCAATCAACGCCGCTGCCGGTTGATCGGTGATCCGGCAGTTCTTATCGAGGCTTTTGTCGAGATCGTTGTGATCGTCCCAACTGCCGTGGGACAACAGCACGAAGCGCACGCCGCGCTCCACCATGCGCCGGGCCAGCAGGCAATGAAGTCCGTACTGATGCGTTGGTTCATGGTTGACTCCGTAAGAGTCGAGCAGATGCTTTGGCTCCCTGGAGAGGTCCAGCAAATCCGGCGCGGCCATCTGCATGCGGAACGCGAGTTCGTACGAGGCAATACGGGCTTCGATCTCCGCGTCCCCCGTCTCCCGCAAATGCTTCTCGTTCAGGCGGCGAATAACGTCGAGCCGTTCGCGCTGCATCTGCCGAGTAACGCCGTCGGGATTCGAGAGATACAGAATGGACTCGCCCGAACCACGGAACGGCGTGCCCTGATGCGTCGATGGCAAGAACCCGTTCGACCAGTTGTTCGCACCGGCGCTGGGCCCCGTGCCGGAACTCAGCACCACAAAGCCAGGCAGGTCCTTGGCCTCGCTGCCCAATCCGTAGGTGGCCCATGCTCCCATCGAAGGCCTACCAAACTGCATCGCGCCAGTCATCAGCATCAATTCGCCGGGATCGTGGTTGAACGCGTCCGTGTGAAGTGCGCGGACGAAACAGAGATCATCGGCCTGTTTGGCGATATGCGGAAGCAGGTCGGAGACCTCCGCGCCGGACTGGCCGTGGCGCGCGAACTGCCGCGGGCTGGCCACCGCATTGGCGTTGGGTTGGATGAACGCCAGTTTCAGATCCTTGGTCGCCGAAGCGGGTAGGGGTTTGCCATGCCATTTGCGGAGTTCGGGCTTCGGGTCAAACAGGTCGATCTGGCTCGGCCCGCCGGGCATGAAGAGGAAGATCACGCTTTTCGCTGTAGCTGGAAAGTGCGGCTTCTTGGGCGCCAGCGGGTTCGTGTCCGCCGCCAGTAGATCGGCAAGCGCAAACGACCCGAATCCGGATGCGGTGCGAAGAAATTGGCGGCGGTTAATCATCCCATTACTCCCGCGTGATGAACTCATCCAGGTTCATCAGAACGCTCGCCGTCTGCGCCCACGCGGTCGCCTCCGGCTGCGATTTCCAGTACGCCGTCAACCACTGTCGCTCATCGTCGCCCGGTCTGCGTCCGAGGCACGCCAGAAACGCCAAGTCCAACTGCTCAGCAAGACCTCCGGGAGCGCTCGAAACACGCACGCCCAGGGCGTTCGCCGCTTCTACAAAAACGGGATCGTTGAGAAGATTCAAGGCTTGTAACGGCGTGTTGGAGCGGCCTCTCCTGCACAGAGCGCCGTAGCCGTTGGGACCGTCGAAATTTGTGAAAAACGGATACGGCGCGGTGCGGCTGAGCTGGATATATAGTCCGCGGCGATAGCGCTCGCGGCCAGTGCTCTCCTCCCATTTTTTAGCGCCCGCCGCGGACGGCTGCAAGGGCCGCACACTAGGTCCGCCAACCTCGCGAGCAAGCAGCCCGCTCGCCGTCAGCGCGCTATCGCGAATGGACTCAGCGCTGAGGCGAATCCGCGCCTGTCGCGCGAGCAACTTGTTTTCTGGATCACGCGCTGTCAATTCGGGTCGGCTCATGGAGGCCTGCTGGTAAGCCGCGGACATCACGATCAGCTTGTGCAGATGCTTCAGGCTCCAACCGTTGTTGACGAACTCCGTGGCCAGCCAGTCGAGAAGTTCTGGGTGCGTGGGCTGCTCGCCTTGGCGGCCGAAGTTTTCGGACGTCCGCACGAAGCCCTGGCCGAAGTATTCCTGCCAGATGCGGTTCACTGTTACTCGCGAAGTAAGCGGATTGTCCGCAGATAAGATCCAGCGAGCCAGATCGAGCCGGTTTGGCCGTGCGCCTGCCGCGTTCATCGGATGCAATGTAGCCAGCGTGCCCGGCTGTACAGCGTCGCCGGGCTGCTTGTAGTCGCCACGAAGCAGGATGCGGCTATTTCGCTCAAGGGCGCGAAGAATCGGAGCCTCGCTGATCGCGGGTAGGGTGGCATCGAGTTCGCGAAGTTGTTTCGCAAGAACATCGTATTTCAACTGCTGCTTCCGCTCCTGGGAAATCACGCGGGAGTAGTTCGAGACAAAGTAGTCGGTCAGTATCTTCTCTTGGCGTCGCGTTCGACGTTCAGCCGGGGTGCGGAGGATCCTCTCGCCATCTTCACAATCGGTTCGCAAATCATCGAAGGCATGATCCCAATCCAGGCGCTTTCCGGGATTCGTTGCAGCCTCCAAGATTTGCGTCTCCCAGTCAGCTTGCAGCCGGGGAACATCCGACTTCACCAACAGATCTTGACGCTTGGCATCGAAGGCCGGCCTCGCCTGCAGATGCGGTCCCATTTCACCTGGCATGGGCGCATCCATTTGGTCTTCATCCGCATCGTTGAAGAACGCGAACAGGCGATAGTAGTCGCGCTGGCTGATCGGATCGTATTTGTGATCGTGACACTGCGCGCATCCAACTGTCAGGCCGAGCCAGACCGTGCCGGTCGTGTTCGTCCGGTCGATAACTTGTTCAATGCGAAACTGCTCCGGGTCAATGCCGCCTTCGCGATTGGTCAGCGTGTTGCGGTGAAAGCCGGTAGCAATGCGCTGATCAGCCGTGGGGTTCGGCAGTAGGTCGCCCGCGAGTTGGTCAATGGTGAACTGATCGAAGGGCAGATCGCGATTCATTGCGTCGATCACCCATTGCCGATACCGCCAGGCATGCGGGCGAAATCGGTCCGCGCGATAGCCGTCTGAATCGGCATACCGGGCCAGATCCAGCCAGTAGCGTCCCCACTTTTCCCCATAATGCGGAGAGCGAAGAAGCCGGTCCACTTGGCGCTCCCAGGCCCCAGGCCCCTCATCCGCGAGAAAGGCAGCCACTTCGGCCGGCGTCGGCGGCAGGCCGGTGAGATCGAACGAAAGGCGTCGCAAGCGAACAGTGCGGGACGCTTCGGGAGATGGGGAAAGTCCCTCTCGCATCAGCCTCGCGCGCAAGAAACGGTCAATGGGAGAGGAAACTCCCGGGACCGACGGCGGCTCCTGCCGCTTGATTGGTTTTAGCGACCAAAGTTGCGCCGCCAGGACTCCTGCCCCAGCCAAACAAAAAGCCGCGTACCGGAACGGACTCCTCATACACGCCTCAATTTCGTGACTCGCCCCACCTCCACCCATTCGGTCACGAAAATGTTGCCTTCGTGATCGAAGCAAGCGCCATGAGGGCTAACGAACTTCCCTGCGCGAAACTCAGTTCTCGGCTTCTTCCGCAGTTCCTGCCAATCGCCGGAGGTGTCCTCGCCCAAGTGTGCGACGACTTTGTTGCCAGCGTCGAGCAGCGTCAGTCGCGCGGCCAAGTCCGGTATCGCCACCAGTCCGCGGCGTTCATGGAAGTGGCAAGGCAGCTTGACGCCGGCGTCAATCCCAAGCTGCCGGCCATCGAGCGAATAGCGCTGCAAACGGTTGTTGGTTCTGTCCGCTACCAGAAGGGAGGGCTCCGCCGTTCGCGTGTCCACCATTAGTCCATGCGGGCACGCGAGTTGACCGCCACCGAACGACCTAATAAACCGGCCCGTCGAGTCATACTGCAAAATGACGTAGGCGCCGTAGCCATCGGCGAGATAGATATCGCCATTGGGCGCGATCGCGACATTCGTCGGGCTGAACTTGGTGGAGCCGTCTTTCTTGTAGTCCGGCGATTCATAGGGGTATCCGAGCCGGAATACCTCTTCGCCTCGCATGGTCATTTTGACAAGACAAGAGTACTGAACCTGGACGCCGCCGCCTGGCCGGCCTTTTCCCGTATCGACGAAGTAGAGGAAATCCTCCCGCCCTTCTTTCCGAATGTGAAGACCATGCGCGCCGCCCTGAAAGGCGGATCCCCAACTCCGGATGTACTTGCCGTCCCGGTCGAACACCACCAGCGTGTCCTTCCGTTCGCTGGATGCATGAACGGTGTGAGCGACGTAGATGTGGCCTTCAGAGTCTTCCGCCACGCCGTGTGTATTTCCCCACGCAAGGCCGCCGGGCAATCGTCCCCAGTCATGAAAAGCCTCGTAAACATGCTCTCCGGAGCCCACTACCGGGCGTTTCACCGCCGCGTGCGCCGCAGTACCGAGGACAAAGTAACGGCGGTTCATGCGGCACCCAGATGGCGCCTCAAGAACGCCAGATCCTTCTGCGCCGCTTCCAGCGCCCGGTCGTAGCGCTCCGTTTTCGTCTTGCCGCCCGGGTCGTACTCGATGTGGAGCGAGATAGGCCCGGTGAAGGCCGCCGCCTTCAAGAGCGGTATGAAACGAGAATAGTTGACAGCGCCCTCGCCGAGAGGAACCCAGCGCGTTCGCCACCCGTCCTGTCTCTTCTCCCAGACAAAATCTTTGATAGCCACCATCACGAGTCGGGATGAAATCCGGCGGAAGTTGAGATCCCACCCGCTCTTGCCGCCTTCGATCGTGGCGTGTGCCGGATCGAAGAAGAAGCCCAGGCGGTCAGAATCGACTCCCTGCAGCGCCTCCCAGGAGTCCCAGAAGCAACAACCCACCGAATCTCCGGCGTGATTGTGAAGTCCCGCGTGCAGATTCAACTGGGCTCCTAGTCGGGCCAGTTCTTTCAGCGATCCGCGCGTCGCCTCAATGGTCTCGTTCCAGCGGCCGAGATCCTTGTACGCAAAATACCCCAGTTTGTAATAGCGAATGCCAGCCCTGGATGCGGCTTCCAGAACATGTCGTGAAAGGGGGTCGGCAGCCGAGGTAACAGTCGTGGTAATCATCGGAACCGTCAGTGAGTGCTCGCGAAAGATCTGAACCGCCTTCGGCAAATCCTCGGCAACACGCTCTGGTGTAACCAAGCCTCCCCGCCGGACCGTGAGGTCCGGACCGGCCACCCCGAGATCCTTGAGCATCCGCGCCACTTCCGCGTAGGTGAACCCGCCCAAGTGATCGGTAAAGAGACAGATCCGCGAGGAGAGATCCGGACCAGCCGCGGCGGCGCCAGCGCTGGCGGTGAGGAACGTTCTGCGAGACAACTGCATTGGAAACTAAGCTCCTTTGGGCGTCGACCAATGTTTCCGATACTCGCGGGACACGTATCGGTTGGCGGCGTTATCAGCGATGACTCGTTCGGTTTTCACGTCAAGACTCACGGACCGTTTGGTTCTGGCCACGATATTGCCCAGATGGCACAGGACGGTTGAGACGTGGCCGGCCTCGATGTCGCCCGCTGGCTGCGTACGGCTCTTGATGCAATCAACGAAGTTCCGGGCATGCTGGTTGAAATCCGGGCTCGGTTCTCGCTCCGAATGGATCATCTTGCCTGCCTTATCGAACGTGCGAAACTCGTGATGCCCGCCCTGCCAGCGTCCCACCTGCGCCATGCCCTCGCTGCCATAGACGGCAACGGCGTTTTCGGACCCCTCCATGCGGTAGGAGTTCCAAAGGCGCTGTTCGTACTGAATGAACTTGCTGCCGTAGTCGTAGGTGACGTTCATGGTGTCGGGCGTCTGCTGGTCATCGTCGAAGAACAGCTTCGCCCCCGACCCGGAGACATGTTGCGGAAGGCCAACGTCCAGGGCCCAGCGCGCGATATCCAGCCAATGAACTCCATCGTTTCCTATGTCGCCGGTGCCGTAGTGCCAGTGCCAATTGACGGTTCCGTGGAAGCGGTTACGGTTGAAGGGCATCGACGGCAGCGGCCCGGTCCACGTATCGTAGTCGACTCCCGCCGGTACGGGTTCATCGGGCCTGTGCCCGATGTTCCTGCGCATCTGCACGTTCCAGACCTTGGCAACCAGCGTCTTTCCAAGTTTTCCGGACCGGACGTAGTCGACGAAGTGTTGCGTCACGGGACGGCTGCGGGATTGTATCCCCATCTGCACGATACGCTGGTTCCGGCGGGCGGCCTCCACCATAAGCCGTCCTTCGCGAATGTTGTGCGAGGCAGGCTTCTCCACATAGACGTCTTTCCCCGCACTGCAGGCCAGAATGGTCCCGGGTGCATGCCAGTGTAGAGGAGTCGCCATCACGACGGCGTCAATGTCCTTGTCGTCCAACACGCGCCGGATATCGGCCACTAGGCGGGGGGCCTTTCCTTGCGACTCGGTGACCGC
>DASTML010000202.1:0-20039 GCA_035714175.1 Bryobacteraceae bacterium
ACACGCCCGCCGCGGCCGTATCCATATCCTGATCAACAACGCCGGTATCGCCCACGTCGGCAACGCGCTCACCACCAGCCCCGAAGACTTCGAGCGCGTCCAGCGAGTCAACGTCTTTGGCGCGGCCAACTGCCTGCGATCCACCCTCAAGTTCATGGTCGCCGACGAAAAAGGCGGCGTAATCCTCAACCTCGCCTCCTGCGTCTCCGTGATGGCCATCAACGACCGCTTCGCCTATGCCACCAGCAAAGGCGCCGTGCTCTCCATGACCTACGCCGTGGCCAAGGACTTCCTCGCCCACAACATCCGCTGCAACGCACTTCTCCCCGGACGCGTGCACACGCCCTTCGTCGACGGCTTCATCGCCAAGAATTACCCCGGACGCGAAGAGGAAATGTTTGAGAAACTGTCCAAGGCGCAGCCCATCGGCCGGATGGCGCAGCCCGAGGAGATGGCGCACGCTGCCCTCTTCCTGTGTTCCGACGAAGCCTCCTTCATCACCGGCACCGGCATGCCCGTGGACGGCGGCACGCTTACAATTCGGTAATCTAACAAGAACAACTCTGAACTATGAAACTCATTCGATTTGGAAATCCCGGCGCCGAGAAGCCCGGTCTGCAACTGGCCGACGGGAAGCGCATTGACGCTTCGGGCTTCGGCTCCGACTACGACGAGGCCTTCTTCGGCGGAGACGGCCTGGCCCGCCTCGCGGCGTGGGCGGAAGCCAATGCCGCCACGGCTCCCGAAGTGGAACCCGGCACGCGCCTCGGCCCCTGTGTGGCCCGTCCGAGCAAGATTGTCTGCATCGGCCTGAACTATGCCGACCACGCCAAGGAATCCGGTCTCGACATCCCCAAGGAACCGATCATCTTCTTCAAGAGCACCAGTTCCCTGGTGGGCCCGAACGACCCGGTCATGATTCCGCGCGGTTCCGAAAAGACCGACTGGGAAGTGGAACTCGCCTTTGTCATCGGCAAAAAAGCCAGCTACGTCGACGAAGCCGACGCTCTGGACCACGTAGCCGGCTACGCGCTGCACAACGACTACTCCGAGCGCGCCTTCCAGTTGGAGCGCGGCGGCCAGTGGGTGAAGGGCAAGAGCTGCGATACGTTCGCGCCGCTTGGCCCCTTCATGGCCACCACCGATGAAATCGCCGATCCGCAGAACCTGAAGTGTTGGTTGAAGGTGAATGGCGTCATGCGCCAGAACTCCTCCACCGAACAGATGATCTTCTCGGTGAAGACGCTCGTCAGCTACCTGAGCCAGTTCATGACGCTGCTCCCCGGCGACGTCATCAGCACCGGCACGCCTCCCGGAGTCGGCCTCGGCTTCAAGCCGCCGATCTTCATGAAGGCGGGCGACGTGGTGGAACTGGGCATCGAAGGCCTCGGCGAGTCCCGCCAGGAAGCGATCGCCTGGTCGAAGTAAGCGCTGCGAAGGGGGCCGGTCAGGCCCCCTTCTTCGTAAAGCGGCCGTCCTTTTCCAGCAGATAGGTCTCGCCGCGCCAATCGATGGTATTTCCGAAAAATCCGCCCACCCAGAAGAAGAAGCTCAGCAGGTCCTGGAGCGGTACCAGGTAGAACTCCCGGGCGGTGAGAGGGTCCCGCAACACGCGGCCGGCCGCGGCATGGGCCGCCAACGTCCGTAGCAGCAGCGTTCCCAGAAAGGCCGGCCACGAGGCCGGCAGCACCCCGAGCAGAGCTAGCGAGATGGGAAGCGGGTTAGTGAAGAGCTGCCCGACGTAACCGGCAGGGCGGGAGCGTCGCGTGGAGCGGCACCAGCGCAGCCGGTGATGCGCATTCTTGGCGAAGGACTGCGCGCCAATCCGGTGCTCGACGACATAGCGGGACAGGGCGACGCCCAGCCCCTTGGCCGCCGCTTCGTTGCCCAGGACAAAATCTTCGGCCAGAAACTCCTGCAAATAAGGCCATCCGCCGACAGCCTCAATGGCGGACTTGCGCGCGGCGATCGTTGGCCCCAGGGCGAACTTCATGCCGTCCAACATACGCGCCACCAGCACGCCTCCGAGGAACTCGGTATTCATCCCGATGGCCTCCAGCTTGGACCAGAAGGACGGCCCAGGAACGGCCCGATACGGGCAGGTGGTGACCGCCAGATGCGGATCGGAGAACTCGCGCGCCAGGGTCCGCAGCATGGCGGAATCGACGCGGATATCGCTGTCGCTCATCACGAGCAGGTTGTGCAAAGCCTCTTGCTGCATGAGGTGCAGGCTCCAGCTCTTGGCGTTGGGCCAGGGCGGCTCGCCCGTGAGGAGGAGCTTGGCCGGAACCCCCGGATACTGGGTGCGGAGCCGCTCCACAAGGGCATGGGCGGGGTCGGCCTCCGTCCGCACGGCAAAGAGGATTTCAAACGACGGATAGTCCTGCGTGAAGAAGCTGCGCAGGTTCTCCTCCAACCCGTCATCCAGTCCCGAAAGAGGCTTGAGGATGGAAATGGGCTCCCGGCTGGCCGTCTCCGGAACCGACTGGGCCAGATAATTTCTGGCCGCCAGCCAAGTCAGGACACAGTAGACCCAGGAACCCAGTAGGAGCGCGCCGAGGACGCCGGCGCTAATCAGTAAGAGCACGGGAGGCGATCAGTTGCTTGATCTGCTCACGGAACTCGGCGGCAGGCTTGACGCCCTGGTCCCCGTGTTTACGGTGACGGACGGAGACCGTTCCCTGCTCGGCTTCACGGCCGCCGCAGACGAGCATATACGGGACCTTCTGCATCTGTGCGTCGCGGATCTTCAGATTCACCTTCTCGTTGCGGTCATCGAGATAGACGCGGACACCCTCAGCCTCGAGCTCCTTGGCGACTTGACGAGCGTAGTCGAGCTGCTTGTCGGTGATCGGCATGACGGCCACCTGCACCGGGCTGAGCCACACCGGGAAGACGCCGGCGTAGTGTTCGATGAGAATGCCGAAGAACCGCTCGACCGAGCCGAACAGCGCGCGATGGACCATCAGCGGCTGGTGCTTTTTGCCGTCCTCCCCGATGTATTCGAGGTTGAAGCGGCGCGGGAGCGTGAAGTCGAACTGCACCGTGGAAAGCTGCCACAGACGGCCGATGGCATCGACGAGCTTCACGTCAATTTTCGGGCCATAGAAGGCGGCTTCGTCGGGAACGACGGTGGCTTCAATGCCGAGCTTGTCCACAGCGTGGCGGAGAGCGGTTTCAGCCAACTGCCACTGTTCCGGAGTGCCGTCGTATTTGCCGCTGGCGCCGCCGTCCCAGGTGGAGATTTCCGCCTTATATTTTTCGAAGCCGAAGGTACGAAGGGTGTCCTGCGCGAACTCCAGGCAGCTTACAATTTCGTCCTGCACCTGTTCCGGCGTGCAGAAGATGTGGGCGTCGTCCTGCGTAAAGCCGCGCACGCGCATGAGTCCGTGCATGGTGCCGGAACGCTCATACCGATAGACGGTGCCGAGTTCACCAAGACGCTGCGGCAGTTCCCGGTAGGAGTGCGGCTTGCGGGCATAGACCAGAATGTGGCACGGGCAGTTCATCGGCTTGAGCTGATACTCCGCGTCATCCAAGTTCATGGTGGTGAACATGTTTTCGCGGTAGAAGCCGAAGTGGCCGGAGGTCTTCCAGAGATCGACGCGGGCGACGTGGGGCGTGTAGACCAGGGAATAGCCGCGCTGGAGATAGGCCTCGCGCATCCAGTCTTCCAGCGTCTTGCGGATAATGCCGCCCTTGGGATGGAAGAAGACGAGACCGGGACCGGCCAGATCCTGGATGGAGAAGAGGTCGAGCTCGGCGCCGATCTTGCGGTGATCGCGGCGCTTGGCCTCTTCAATGCGGGCGAGGTGCTCGTCCTGCTCCTTCTGGGTGAAGAATGCGGTGCCGTAGATGCGCTGGAGCTGCTTACGCTTCTCGTCGCCCTTCCAGTAGGCCCCGGCGATGGAGAGCAGCTTGAAGGCCTTGATCTTCTTGGTGGACGGCAGATGGGGGCCGCGACAGAAGTCGATGAAGGCCGGGCCGAGAGTGTACTCGGAGAAGACTTCGTCGGCGCGTTCCTGGATGAGCTCGGACTTCATCCACATGTCCTTATACTTGTCCAGGCCCTCGTCCTTGCGGGTGAGGACGCGGTCATAGGAGAGGTCGCGCGCCTGAATTTCCCACATTTTGGCCTCAATTTTGGCCAGGTCGTCCGGAGTGAACGGGGTGGGGCGATCAAAGTCGTAATAGAAGCCGGAGTCGATGGGCGGCCCGATGCCCAACTGCGTTTCCGGATAAAGCTCGAGCACGGCGGCTGCCAGGAGGTGGGCCGTGGAGTGGCGGTAGACTTCCAGCGCCTCGGGGTTCTTGGTAGTGAGGATTTCCAGAGTAGAGTCGCCGGTGAAGGGACGGGTGAGGTCCCAGAGGGCGCCATTAACACGGGCGACGATGGCGGCCTCGGCGAGGCGGGGCGAGATGGACTGGGCCACATCGAGGGGCCGCGAGCCGGAAGCGACGGATTTTTGACTGCCGTCGGGAAGGGTGATGGCAAAACTACTCATAGTGTTGAAAAAGGGCAGGTTTGGCGCGAGGCAGGTGAATCGTTTGCGCCGTTTTGCTCATCAACCAGTATATGATGATCGCCGTACCGGCCTACGACGCCGCGGGGTTTGGCGCCAGAGCGATGGCGGGCGGCTGGTATAGTAGGCTTGAGACGGGAATGCAAGCAACCAATCAAAACGGGGGCGGCAGTGTGGGCTTCGATGAAGCCGCGTTAGTGGAGCGGGCGCGCACCGGCGATGACGGCGCGTTTGCGGAGTTAGTCAACCACTATGAGCGGAAGGTTTATCGACTGGCCCGGAATATTACACAGAACGACGAAGACGCCGAGGACGTGTTGCAGGATGCGTTTTTGAAAGCCTATACGCATCTGGACAACTTTCATGGCGATTCCAAGTTCTACACATGGATTGTTCGTATCGCGGTCAACGAGGCCCTGATGAAGCTGCGGAAACGCCGCGGCGACAAAATGGTTTCGCTGGACGAAGATATCGAACTTGGCGAAGAGGCAGTTACCAGGGAAATCGCAGTCTGGGACGGCAATCCGGAACAGACCTATTCGCAAGAAGAATTGCGAAAGCATTTGGACGAGGCGATTCAGAGTTTGAAGCCTACGTTCCGATCCGTGTTCCAGTTACGGGACGTGGAAGAGTTATCGACCGAAGAGACGGCCGAGGCGTTAGGGCTGTCGGTGCCGGCGGTGAAGAGCCGCCTGCTTCGGGCCCGCTTGCAGTTACGCGAGCGGTTGACGCGCCAATTCAAGCGGAAGGAAGATGACGCGTTTGCTTACCTGTAAACAGTTCATGACAGAGCTAAACGCCTATCTCGACGAAGAGACGAGTCCCGAGGAACGAGCCCGTTTGCAGAGTCATATCAACGAATGCCCTAACTGCTGGGTAGTCGTGGATACGACACAAAAGACACTGCGGGTGTACAAGGGAGTGGAGCCACAGGTGGTGCCCCAAGATGTGTCGGCACGGCTGATGGCAGCCCTTCAGAGGAAGATGGCCGAGAAAAAAGGCTGCTGTTAAGCAGGAGCCGAACGGAGCCCGCGATGGCCGGAAAGAGAAGGCGAGATTGTCTTTCCGGCCATTCGTCCGTCTATCAGCAAGTTGTCAAATAACTCGCGCCGGGTTCGTTTCCGAGCGCTTTGCGGAGAAAGGGCAGCTAGGCGGCACGCCGGGGTATACGGGAACGGGCGGGCGGTTCGTCCAGGGTAATTTGCCCGGAAGGAAGGATGACAATGCGCCAATGGGGATATTGGCGGCGGTAGGCCATGATGGCCTCCATGGTCGCTTCCGGCGCGACAACGTCCTGCCCCATTTCGGGTTCCGTGACCAGCAGGGCGGCGGCCTCGCAGGGGAGCGGCGGCGCGAAGTGCTTATGAACGAGGAGCAGTTGCCGTTCCAGGGCCGCGACCTGGCGCTGTAGCCGCGCCACTTCCTTACCGAGGCGAGTGACGACGGCGCTGGCTCCGAAGATTTCCACCGCAGCGGCAACCTTACATTCGACAGAGGCACGCGTGGGCGGGAGCGCATGGTCCCATACCAAGGCGATACAGGCATTGAGGCAGTCGATTTGCCAACGCGCGAAGGCGATATCCCGGACGAGAGACTGTGCCGGAAGGTGGGCGGGGCGGTATACGGCCGCCAGATCCCTGGCCAACGCTTCCCACCCGCCGGGGACGGCGAAATGGGGCTGAATGAAGTCGAGAATCTGATGGGCGTATTCGCCGGTTCTGATCGCGTTGCGCGAGGAGGCCGCTTTGCCTTCTCCGGTTTTCGGGCCGCGCGATTTGGCCCCTTTGGCGCGAGCGATTCCGGCGCGTTGTTCCGGGGTGAGCATGGGCATGACAGTACTCCTACGTGCTGAAGTGCAAAGGCCCTCCGCCGAAGCGGAGGGCCTTTGGTTACAAAATAACATGCGGGTCAAGCATCCCGCGGCACACGTATCCGCAAGCCGTTGTATTTAGGATATTTATCTACTTCGTTTTGCCGTGAACGCCTTTAAGCGCTCACTCCCGCCAGCACAGGCGAGGGGTCGTAGTTCAGATTCGGGCTCAGCCAGCGTTCCACTTCGGCAATGGTCATGCCTTTGCGGCTGGCGTAGTCGGCAACCTGATCCTTCTCAATTTTCCCCAGGCTAAAATAACGCGATTCGGGATGGGCGAAGTAGAGACCGCTGACACTGGAACCGGGCCACATGGCGAATGACTCGGTGATCTTCATGCCCGTGTTGGCCTCCACATCCAAGAGTTGCCAGATGGTCCCCTTCTCGGTGTGATCCGGGCAGGCGGGATAGCCAGGGGCGGGACGGATGCCGCGGTACTTTTCGTCGATGAGATCGTTGTTGCTTAACTGCTCGGCGTGGCCGTAACCCCACTCTTCGCGTACCTTCTTGTGGAGGCACTCGGCGAAGGCTTCGGCCAGGCGATCCGCCAGGGCTTCCGCCATGATGGCGTTATAGTCGTCGTTGTCGGCGCGGAAGCGGTCACAGAGTTCGCGGAGGCCGATGCCGGCGGTGACGGCGAACGCTCCGATATGGTCCAGGAGGCCGGTTTCGCGAGGGGCAACGAAATCCGACAAGGACCGGCAGGGCTCCTTCCCTTCCCGGTTGGCCTGCTGCCGGAGGAAGTGGAACCGGCGCGTTACCGACTGGCGGGTTTCGTCCTCATAGAGCTCCACGTCGTCGCCGTTGGCATTGGCGGGGAAGAGGCCGTAGACGGCGCGAGCGGTAATGAGATTTTCAGCGATGATTCGATCGAGGAGCGCGTTGCCCTCCGCGAACAGCTGTTTCGCCTGGGCGCCGACGGTTTCGTTGTCAAAGATGCGGGGATAGATCCCTTTCAGCCCCCAAGTGTGGAAGAACGGCGACCAATCGATGAATTCCCGCAGGGTTGCCAAGGGGAAGTTGTCGAGCACACGGGGACCGGTGAAGCTGGGCGCGGGGATATCGGCGGCATTCCAAACGATGGGGGTCCGGCGGCTGCGCGACTCTTCCAGCGATACAGCCTGCTGGCGGGGCGCGGCATGGGACTTGCGGAGCGCTTCATACTCGGCTTGGTGCTGCACGATGAAGGTGTCGCGGCTCTCTTCACTCAAGAGGCTGGTGGTGACAGGAACCGCGCGGCTGGCGTCCAGGACATGTACGACCGGGCGGCTGTAATGGGGAGCGATCTTGATGGCCGTGTGCGCCCGGCTGGTGGTGGCTCCGCCGATCAGCAACGGCAGGCGGAATTGCAGACGCTCCATCTCGCGTGCCACATGTACCATCTCATCGAGCGAGGGCGTGATAAGTCCGCTGAGACCGATGATGTCGGCGTTCACTTCCTTCGCCTTCTCCAGGATCTTTTCGCAGGGCACCATGACGCCCATGTCGATGACTTCGAAATTGTTGCAGGCCAGCACGACGCCGACGATATTCTTGCCGATGTCATGGACGTCGCCCTTGACGGTGGCGAGTACAATTTTGCCTTGCGCCTTGACGGCCTGGCCGGAAGCCGCGAGAGCGGCCTTCTCCGCTTCCATGAACGGCGTCAAATACGCAACGGCCTTCTTCATAACGCGCGCCGACTTTACGACTTGCGGCAGGAACATTTTGCCGGCGCCGAACAGGTCGCCGACAATGCCCATGCCGTCCATGAGCGGCCCTTCAATGACCAACAGCGGACGGCCAAGTTTCGCGCGGGCCTCTTCGGTATCGATATCGATATAGGCATCGATGCCTTTGACCAGCGCGTGGGAGAGGCGTTCCTCGACGGTTCCGTTCCGCCATTCCTCTACCTTCTTTTCTGAAGCCACCGCGCCGGCGCCCGCCGCTTTTAGTGCTTCGCCGTGTTCGACAAGACGTTCGGTGGCATCCGGGCGGCGGTTGAGAAGAACGTCTTCGACCAGAACCTTGAGTTCCGGCTCAATCTCTTCGTAGACCTCCAACATGCCGGCGTTCACGATGCCCATGTCCATACCGGCGGCGATGGCGTGATAGAGAAACGCCGAGTGCATGGCTTCGCGCACCTTGTTATTGCCGCGGAAGCTGAACGAGATGTTGGAAACGCCGCCGCTCACCTTGGCGTGGGGCAGGTTCTGCTTGATCCACCGGGTGGCATTGATGAAGTCCACCGCATAGTTGTTGTGTTCTTCCATGCCGGTGGCAACGGTAAGAATGTTGGGATCAAAAATGATGTCTTCGGGCGGGAACCCGACTTCGTCCACCAAGATACGGTAGGCGCGTTCGCAGATGCGGATTTTGTCTTCGTAGGTCGCCGCCTGGCCCTGTTCATCGAAGGCCATGACGACAACGGCCGCGCCATATTTGCGGACAATGGCCGCGTTCTGCCGGAACTTTTCTTCGCCTTCCTTGAGCGAGATGGAGTTGACGATTCCCTTCCCCTGGAGACACTTGAGACCGGCCTCAATGACTTCCCATTTGGACGAGTCCACCATGAAGGGGACTTTGGCGACTTCGGGCTCACTGGCCAACAGTTGCAGGAAGCGGCTCATGGCGGCGACGCCATCGATCATGCCTTCATCCATGCAGATGTCGATGACGTTGGCGCCGTTTTCCACCTGCTGGCGCGCGATGGCTACCGCCTCTTCGTACTTGCCTTCCTTGATGAGCTTGGCAAATTTGGGTGAGCCGGCGACGTTGGTACGTTCCCCGATCATCATGTAGACGCCGGGCTGCTGCGTGAAGGGTTGCGAACCGGAGAGCCGGAGCGGGCGAACCTCCGGCGCACCCGTCGAGCCAACCATGGAGCGGCCGCGCGGCTGGCGCCCTTCCAGCGCCTTAGCGATGGCGGCGATGTGATCCGGCGTGTTACCGCAGCAACCGCCGGCGATGTTGATGAGACCGTCCTGGGCAAAGGTAGCCAGATGGCGGCCCATATCTTCGGGACCGAGATCAAAGCCGGTGGGCGCGAGGGGGTTCGGCAGGCCGGCGTTCGGGTAGCACGAGATGGCCGCGCTCGACTTCTCCGAAAGTTCGGCGAGGAAGGGGTACATCAGGTCCGGGCCGAGGGAACAGTTGAGCCCGACCGAGAGCGGATTGATGTGTTGGACCGCGTTCCAGAAGGCTTCGACGGTCTGCGCAGAGATCATGGTCTCTCCGCCACGGCCGACGGCAGCGGAGATCATCACCGGGAGTTCCTTGCCGTCCTGATCGAAGACTTCGCGAATGGCCACGAGGGCGGCCTTGGCATTCAGAGAGTCAAAAATGGTTTCGACGAGCAGAAGGTCCGAGCCACCGGCGATGAGGGCGCGGATCTGTTCGACGTAGGCGGCTTTGACCTGATCAAAGGTGACGACGCGGAAGCCGGAATCGTCGGCGTCAGGCGAATTGGACAGCGATACGGTGAGCGGTCCGATGGCGCCGGCGACGAAACGGGGTCGGCCGGTCTGGTTGGCGACGCGGTCGGCCCATTCCCGGCACTGGCGGGCGGACTGCTCGTTGATTTCCCAGGCCAGATCGCGGAGGAAAGAGTCCTCGATGATCTTCTGGTAGAACGCCGGATCCTTGCGGCCGCCGTGTTCACGCGGGTCGTCCACGAAGAACTCGCTTTGGGTGATGCTCGTGGCGCCGAAGGTGTTGGTTTCGATGATATCGGCGCCGGCTTCGAGAAAGCGGCGGTGGATATCGCAGATCATGGCGGGCTGCGTGAGGGAAAAGAGATCTCCGTTGTTCAGCAGATCCTTGGTGGAGTTCTTAAACCTCTCCCCGCGGATATCGGCTTCCGTCATGCCATAGGTGCGAATGGTGGTGCCTGTCGCGCCATCAATGATGGCAATGCGGTTCTGAAGAATCTTGTGTAGCGGGTGTTGAGCGGCGTTGGCCATGTCTGTCTTAGAGCGAAGAGGCGGAATCGCCTATCTTCATGATAGCGAGGCGACGCGGATTGCCGCAGTTTACCAACCGGACGCTTAGGCAAAAAAAAAGCCCGGCTCCCCTGTTATGGGCGCCGGGCTGAGGTTTATTGGGTCAGGTTAGAAGTCGAGACGGCCCTGGAATTGCACGATGCGCGGCAATCCAACGCCTGCGTTGATGACGCCGGCGGTATTGGGCAAACCGAGATTCTTATGGTTGAGCAGGTTGAAGATCTGCGCTTCCAGGCGCAACTTCAGCCGTTCCTTGATCGGCGTGACCTTGTAGAACGACGCATCAATGTTGTAGAACCCGGGGCCGGACATATAGGCGCGGGGCACGTTATTGAGGAAATCGTTTTCCAGCGTATTGGCGCGGCGGATGTAGGTTTCGCCGTTGTAGGCGGCCCCGAGATCGGCGCGATTGAGGCTGGGATCAAACCAGCGTTCGGCCGAACGCTGGTCCGCGGGCAGGATGCCGCTCTTGCCGGGGGCAAGCAGGGTGTTGGAGCCGCCGACGCTGTAATACGGAGCGAAGAAGAGACCGCTGCGTTTATAGAAGAAGCCCGCCGCATTCCAGCCGGAGACGAGGCGATCGACAAAACCGCCGCCGTTCTGGACGAAACGCTTGCCCTTGCCGAACGGGAGTTCGTAGTTCGTGTTGAAGCTCAGCGTGTGGCGGGGCAGCGCGCTGTCATTGCCGTAAATGGCCTGCAAGCGGCTATCGACCGAGGCATTGTTGGTCAATGCGCCGGGCAGCAGTTGCAGATTGCCGAAGGTGTTGTTGCCGCCTTCGGACGTGGTGAGCGTCTTGGCGAAGGTATAGAAGCCCTGCACCACGAAGCCGTTTTCAAAGCGGCGCTTGATTTCAGTCTGCAACTGGTTGGAGTTGGCGTACCCGACGAAACGGAGCAGGTTCATGGCGCTGCCGCTGCCGATGGAAGACGTCGCGTAGTCGGCGTAGGCGCGGCGTTGCACCGTGGTGGCTCCGGGAGCGGACAGGAGACGGGGAACCAGGGCGTTGATGGGATCGTAGTTGGGCAGATTGCTGCTCTTGGTGCCGATGTAGGAGACACGGGCGCCCAAACGGCCGGGCAGTTCCCGTTCCACAGTTACGTTCCACTCCTGTGCCATCTGGGACTTATAGTTCGGTTCCCAGGGCAGCATGGAGAAGCCATTGCCCTTCTGGATATTCAGAGAGGACGGCGAGATGAAGTTCGTGCCGAGGGTACGGGCGTTGGGATCCTGGTTCTGGTAGCCTTGCGAGGCCCCAACCGGGAAGGTGAGTTCAGCGGCGGTGGAATCATTGTTGTCCACCAGGCTCTGGAAGCTGTAGCTATAGGGGGCGTTGCGGCGCGTGTTCTGGTGATACTGCACCAGCGGCATCACCCAGTAATAGATGCCGTAGGCTCCACGAATGACGGTTTTGCCAGCGGCGTAAGCGGCGCCGACACGGGGCGCGAAATTGGTCTTCTGCATGCTCCACAACTGGGAGGGGAAACCGGCTTCGGTAGCCGACTGCATGCGGAGGCCGGCCTTGGCGTAGGCGTCGACAACGGCTTGCGGGAAGCCCTGCTTGGTGATGGGAGCGTCACCAGGGTAGACCACTACCGGACCACCGGGGGCGTTCAGATTCAGGTTAGAAATCTGGTCGCGCTTGTCGGCAAACGGCGTCCAGTATTCCCAGCGGAGGCCGAGATTGAGCGTCAAACGGCGGCTGACGCGCCAGTTGTCCTGCGCAAAGAGGGAATAGTTGGTTTGCCGGGTATAGTAACGCGGATATTGATTCAGACCGGAATAGTCCGTGTAACCGAGGAGCATATCGGCCAGCGCGGCGCCCGTATTGGGAACGCTCTGGTTGTAGATGCCCTTGGCGGCGGCGGTGGGGTCCATGAGTCCGGTGAAGGTGCCGGAGAAGTTGTAGTCACCGCCGGGCTGGCCGGTTTCAAAGGTGTTGACGTTGCTGCGCTGGACTGCGAAGCCGAACTTCATTTCGTGCTTGCTCTTGGTCCAGGAGAAGTTGTTCGCGATGTTGAAGCTCAACATGGGCGCGTCCTGCGGATTGTCGCGGTCAATGCAATCGAAATAGCCGGAGGCTGTCCAGCTATCGCCAAAACAGAAGCTGGGCCATGCGACGGTACCGGGATAGGTGGGCAGGCCGAGGGTTTCGGTGATGGGAGGATTGATGAGGGCCGGACCACGGTACGCGTGGAAACGCTGCACGCCGCCGCGCAGTTCATTGACCATGGACGGCGAGATGAGGTGCGTATAAGACAGCGCAGCGTTGTGGCCGCCGAAGAGGCGGGTGTTGGGATTGAGGAAGTAGCCGACGCCGAAGTTGTCCTTGTTCGTGTAGGTGTAGCGGCCGGAAAGGCGATGGGAACCGAAGAGTTGATCCAGTTTGGTGGTCAGCAGTTTGTTGTCGTCCCGCAGGGTGGCGTTGGGGTTCTGGTAGTTGGGGCCGAGGTAATAGGCCGAACTCAGAGTGGGGTCCGGCAGATAGCCGGCGACCTTGCGGCCGATGGCGTTCATGCGGTCCGCCGGGAGACGGTTGCCGGTGAAAGGGGTACGGACATAGGCTCCCGTGACGGGGTCGCGACGGGTGCTGAGCGGATCATAGACGCGGATCACGTTGCCGGCATCATCGGTGTAGCCGGAGAAATCGCCGCCCTTCATGGCCGCAGTGGGAACGATGTAACGTTCGGAGGCAGCGGAGCGCTGGCGGATGCCTTCCATGGAGAAGAAGAAGAAGGTACGGTTGCGGCCGTCGTAGAGTTTCGGCAGAAGCACGGGACCGGCAATGTTGCCGCCGAATTCATTGCGGACGAGGAAGTTGACGGTCTGCTGGCGGTAGTTTTTGGCGGCAAACTTGCTGTTCTGATTCAGTTCGAAGAGTTGGCCGTGAAAATCATTGGTACCGCTTTTGGTAACGACCTCCACCATGCCCGGGCGGCTGTATTCGGCGCCGGCGTTGGAGGTGCTGACCTTGATTTCCTGAATGGTGGGCAGGGACTGCGGCAAGCGCTGCAGTTCATTGGTGTAGCGTTCGGAGGCGGACATGCCGTCGACGAGATAATCGACCGAGCCGCCGGGGATGCCGTTGACACGGGTGTAGGAGGCGCCCTGGCCCGCGAAACCGCCGGCGACGACGCCGGGGGAGAAGTTCAAAATGTTGCGGAAGTCGCGATTTTGCAGGGGAAGCGCGCTGATGCGCGAGGCTTCCTTGACGTCGGAGAGATCCGACGATTCCGAACTGACGACGGGTGTGACGTCCACGACTGAGACGCTGGTGGAAACGGCGCCGGTCTGGAGTACGGGATCGACGACGGCTTCCTGCGCGACGCGGAGAGTGAGCTTACCGGTCCATGGAGCAAAGCCGGCGGATTCTACTTTCACTTCGTATTCGCCAGGCGAGAGGGCGACGAATTCGTAGCGCCCATCGGGACGGGACTTCGCTTCCCGCCGTTCGCGGGTACCGCTGTTGGTGAGTTGCACATTGACTTGCGGAACGACTGCTCCGGAAGGGTCAGAAACCGTGCCCTTGATCGATGCGTTGGAAAGCTGCGCGCGCAGTAGCGCGGTATCCGCCGCGGCGGCTAGCAATAACCACATGCTGAGCCGGCAGAGAATATGACGATTCGCCATTGATTGGCCTCCTTAAGGTATGTCTGTGTTTGCGCTCCACTGAGAGCGGAACAGGTGATGTCTATGGAATTGGAATGCCTGATAGAGCGGTTCGCGGCCGTAGCGAACATCAGGCGTGAAGTAGTAGGTCCACGATTCGCAATCGAGAATCAGCGGCACTACGGTATTGCGGGGAGTGTCCCGGCGGAGCGCGACGACGCTGGTGCGATTCATCGCGCTGGTCCACTCCAGTTGTTTCTGCTCCTGGATGTCTTCGACTTCCGCGAGCCACGGAGAGCCGACGGCGTAGACCTTGGCGCGGCACCAGTTGCCGCGGTCCAGTCCATCGATTCCGGCCCGGTATTGGAGCCAGATGGTGGCCGTTTCGCCGGGTTGTAGAATGCCGTCGCCATTGCCGGAGCCCTCGGTCACCCTACGCGACACGGGGCCGCCGCCGCCCTGGTTCCCCTTCTGGCGGAAGACGGAGAAGGTCTCCGTGCGGCCGTCCAAGACGCGCATGGCAAGCGGAGGGCCCAAACCGTCCGGCGCAATCTCGACGTCGAGAGGAACGGAGACGCCGCCGATTTTGAGAAAGAGTCGGGCGTGCGCCCATTCGGTTGAACTGGCGTTGCACACGATAGGGAAACGGAGAACAGAAGCCGATTGTTCCTGTACCGGCAATTTGCCCGCGGCTATTTTTATCGTCGGGTACTCCGAAGAGAGTTCGGCAACAAGGTTGGCCGTCCCGGCGGGGTTGAGGATCTGCACGGAGAGCGTTTGCTCTTCGCCGGCAACGAGGCGCGGTACACGTTGCGGCGGCACGACGACAGGCGTTGCCGATTGGATGCCTTCGATTTCTACTTGGCGGCCGTCACAGGGCAGTTCCAGGGAGAGCCGTCCGTCTTCCGCGGCTTGCCACGTCCGACGGCTACGTTCGCCGTTTTCGAGGGAAAAGAGGGATACAGCATAGCTTTTGCCGGGGGTGTAGAGCGGCGCGGTAGTGATTTGAATCGCGGCGCAGGCGGCGGGCGGACCATCCGGGGCCCACTGCCGGGTCCGCAAACGGAAGCGGCTCTTCGTTACGTCTTCGAGCGAAACGAGGGCGGGCATGTCGAGACCCTTCGACTCTATGCCGTAATCGTGTACAGAGAAGCGGCGGAAGGGACTGGTATAGGTCCAGGGGCCGGCAGGTGGTTGCGCGGCGGCGGATTGGAAGGCGCGCAAGTGAAAGTCAAAGGTCTCAGCAATGGAGGTTGCCCAGTGGCGATGGTATTCATCCTGCCGGTATTCGAAATCGACCGTGGGGGTGCGGGCGTAGGCGGCGCGAGTTTCTTCGTGATACTGGCTGATGTAGTCGCCGGAAGCGCGGATGAGCCGCACGGGCATGGACTCATGGAGCAGAACGTGGTCCTTGGGGCGCCAGAGGGAGCGCCGGCCCTTTTCGCCGAGATAAAACTCGGGGCCGGGATTGAAGGCCGACGCGCTGCCGACGAGTCCGGGATACCGGGCGCTGATCCAGAGGCTCATAAACCCGCCCATGCTGAGGCCGGAGATGCCGCGAAATGGACGAGCGGCGCGAGTGCGATAATTGGCGTCGATGTGCGCGACCAGTTCCAGGAAGGCTTCGGCGTAGTCGAGGTCACCACCCTCCCGGCGGACATCGTAGGGAGTTCCACCGTAAAAGCCGGTGTAGTGGCGCGCATCAAAGCCATCGGGCGCAACGACAATTACGTCATGGGAGGCGACATAGGCTTCGATCTTGGGTACGGTGTCCTGCCCTTTGTCGTAGTGCTCCAGGGTATAGCGGTCACTGTGGCCGTGGAAGTAATAGATGGTTCCGTAGCGTTTGGCGGAACCGGCATAGTCCTTCGGAAGGAAAATTCGATAGTTGCGAGGTCCCGCAAAGACGCGGGACGGATAGGTTTCGTCCCGGTGCTGGGCCACGAGCGGCAGGGCGGCAAGGAGCAGGGCGGCGGCCGCTTTCACTTGACGTTCTCCCGAGCGTCAACCGGCGTTTTTGTTGCCACTTCGACCAGGCCGACAATTTCGTCCAGGCTGTTGCGCACCGGGGCCAACACCGACAGAAAGCCATCCTTGCCGGGGACGGTGACCGGCTTGCCTTCACGGAGAACCGTACGCATGACAGCGGGCGTTTCCTGGGTCAATTTGCCCCAGGGCCAGAATTGGCTCATTTCATAACGATTACGAATGGCGATGTGGATGAAGGCGTGGTCCGGCGTTACGGGCAGCCAGAGATTCACGTCCACGGGAAAGTCCGCCAGGCGGGAGAGGCGCATCAACGTTTTCTTGGTGAGAAGGAAGGAAGCGCCATCCACGTCGTAGTTGTCGCCGGCTTCCCAACTGGGGTCGCCCGTGAGCGTTTTCAGCAGATACTTCGCTGCGCGCGGAGTGACGATACGCTGGCAGACGTCGCCATCAACCATAACGGTGGCCGTACGGGCGATGGATTCCAATTGACCGGCGCGGGCAGGCGAATCCGCAGCGCCAACAGACAGGACAAGAGCGGCAAGGAGAAGGCGTTTCATTGGGCGTACTCCCGCACGCGGAACCAGGAGGCAGCGTCAATGTTCCGGAAGCGTTTATTGAAAGGTTCGAGCGCATCGTCGATGGCTTGGTTCGTCCACTCCAGAACCGAAGTGGAGGCGAGGGCCGGACGGGTATTGTGCCAGTCAGCGAGCGATGTGTCGTTAAACCGCCGCACCACTTCGGTCTGCACGGCATTACGGGCATTGCCGAGCGTTGCCTTGGCCTGCAGCAGAGCGAGATCCTGCATGACGTTCCGCTGGAGCTTCAACCGGACACTGGCCAGGGGAGCAGCCACGCCGAAGCGGTCGCCCGGGTAGACGAGCGTTTCGCCGCCGCCATCCAGGGAATACCAGGGGTCGCTGCCGGGGTCCACCGTTTGCCAGCGGACAAACCCTTGCGAACCGGTGATCCAGGTACGCAACGGATTCAACGCGATCTCCGCGGCAGGGCGGCTGACGACGGGCGTGCCGCCGTAGGTCCATACGCGGTCGCCGCGCTCTTTGAGCTTCGCGATGGCGCCGGGGTACCAACTCATCATCCCTTCGCCGGCCACCCAGAAGTTGATGACGCCGCGCATGCGCTCTATCTGATCCTCGAGGCTCCAACTGGCGTCCGAGCGCAGGGCAAATTGCACGGGAGTACCGGGCGGGAGGGACTTATCGAACAGGCGGCGCATAGTAATGACCGCGTCGTTATCCGCGGCGAAGCGAACTTCGTCACCGTCCCAAGAGAAGGCCTTGTAGCGCTTTTTGTGATTAAAGAATAGTTCGAAGACAGTGGAGGTCCAGCAATTGCCGCGGAAGTGCTTTTCCATCTCTCCCACCACGTTGCGAAACTCGGCTTCATAGCCGGGCTCCCCCCACCAGAGGTACGAAGCCGGCCATTCCGGGTTAATGGGAAGGTAGACGAAGGGGATGGGGCGCGGTCCGCGACGGGTTGCCTTGAATGCCGAACCATCGAGCAAAGGCCCGTAGTGACGATCGAAACGATCCCAGTTGGCCACGTGTTTGCCGCGGCCGACGCCAGCCAACTCCGGCGCAAATTCCGGGCCGACCTTGCCGCCATGACCGTAGCCGAGTTGGTGAAAACCGCCGCGGTGTTCGTAGAAGACGCGGTGGTAGGCATGAATCAATGCGAAGAGCCGTCCGTCATCGTCCTTCGGCAACGTATTGGGATATTGGCCGAAGAGCCAGGAAGTTCCATAGGAGTTGTGATCCATCATCAGGACGTCGTCCGCCGGGATTACGGCGGGAAGAACCTGAATCGTGACCGTCGCCGAACTCTTGCCTCCTACGACGCGGACCGGGTATCGGCCCGGGCGTTGATCGGCCGGTATCCAGATATCGATCCAATACGCGCGTACCTTCTGGCCATCGATCCTGTTGTCATCGATGCGGCTCGTCATCGGTACCAGCGCATCGGGATAGTAGTTGCCGTCGGCCCGATTGCGATGAAACCACTCGCGATACACTTCCGCCGTGAGCTTGGACTGCACCTGAATGTCCACCGCTTCGGTAACAGCGTGCAGAGAAACGTAACCGCCGCGTGCCGCCGCTAGCGTCTGCAAGGGAGCGCGGGACGCCGACGGACGATCGGCCACGGCGATCTCCCCAAACGGGTCCGGCCGCAAATGTTCGGGCAGAAGACGGACGCCGGCGAAGGCGGCCCAACCGAAAATGGGCAACAGGCTAATTCTTAAAATCCACATAGCCGTGGCGCTCCAGAAATCGAAAATAGGCGTGAAAATCAAAGGTCAGGGGGCGTCCCAGTTCCATTTCGGTAAGGTCAGCAGCCTCAGAAACCGTACGCTTGCCGTCACACCAGTAGAGGGCGAAGGTCACCATGCGATCCCAGGCTCCGGAGGGAAATCCTTCCCGCTGCGCGGGAGACAGCTCGTCAAGCGGCAAGGATCCGATCCGCTTCCGCCGCACCACAGGGCCTCCGCGGGGGCGGGCCGGGACATAGGGCTGAATCCCTAGCGCGGTCAAGCGCGATTTCTGCAGAGCGAGAAACTCACGGAGCGCGGGCCGTACGGTTTCGGCCGGGTCTCCGGCCGGATGGAGTCGATTGAGAGTGGTGAGCGCTGCTTCATTGCGGCTCGCAATATAGTCAAGACGAGAAAACGCAAAGGAAGCGGCGGCGGCATTGCCGGCGGCGTGGGCATTGACGGCGGCACTGGCCGAAGCAGAGAGTTCCTGATGGGCCGCGTCCAACATAATCTGAGCCAGCCAGGGCGTCTCCGCCTGACCGGCGGAGGCGGCGTAATAGAGATAAACCGCGGTCATGCCAATCAGGTCGCCCAGGGACCGGCGGTCCGTCTTTTCGGGGGTGTCGGCGCTGTTGTGATGGGTGACGACGCCGGTTCCACTGTAGATCCATAAATTAGGGACGCCGATTGACGGGTCACTCAGATAGGCGTCGGTTCCCGTGGCATGTTCCGCCACGCGCCACGGGCGGCGGGTGGGCAGAACAGCGTGGGCTACGCGGGGCAGCAGGGCATCCGCCCACGATTTGCCGGAATGCGGGGCCAAGTGCAAGGTATAGTCCGTTCCCGCGAGATCGTAGGAGGCGGCAGGCGTGTCCACGGTAAGAGAGGCGACCGTGGCGGCCATCCTCTGACGGTGCGTTTCGATGTAGCGAAGGGAGCCGTACAATTCCGGCATGAGGAGGAGGCGAATGGTTCGTTTGGGCCGGGGAAGCACGTTGCTGTCGATGAGCTTGCGGATGGTGCGGAGCGCCTCCAGGCTGGCGGCGACACCGGTCGCATTGTCCTGCGCACCCTGTTCGGCGGTGTGCGCGAGCACCAGTACCTCTTCGCCGGAATCAAGGCCGGGAATGGCAGCAGTAAGCCAGGGATAGGCGCCCTCAAAGTACCTGGCATCCACGGAGGCGCGAACCTGGACGCGGCCCTTGGCGAGCAACGCACGAAGCCGTTCCGCCTGCGCGGGCGTGACGGAGAAGGAGAGAAGCGGCGTGCTGCTCTTGGTGAAAGCCCATCCGTTGTCGCCCCAGGCGTTGATCCATTGGCGGCTGCTGCGAAGCTCCGGATTCTCGCTGAACGCGTTAACGGCACCGAGCGCCCCGTACTGCACCAGTTTGGCTTTCAGAGAGGCCGAATTCTGCCACGTGAGCACCAATTTGCCTTTGACATCGGCCCAGCGAACCGCCTCCAGATCGACGAGTTCGGTCTCCAGACCGCCGTCCGGAGTGGGGCCGCTCCACATGCCGAGGCAGGCGGGCTCTTGGGCGTAGTTGCACAGGGAAATGCTTTCGGGATGCGTGACTTCCAATCGCGCTGCCTTTGCGTCCCACGCCAGCGGCATGGTCCAGAAACCAGCCTGCGTGCGCCCATCGGCGGGGGCTGCATCGACCTCAATCTGCCGCAATCCGGACGATTCGAGACGTTTGCGCAGAAGGTCCACCGTACGCGCGAATGCCGGAAAGGTAAAGTACCGGTCACTGGCATAGACGAGTTGCACGGTCTCCATGGCGTGATCAACGTCGATGGCG
>DASTML010000203.1:0-16605 GCA_035714175.1 Bryobacteraceae bacterium
CTGCAGGGAGCGTCGCAAGCCCGGAAGTCGCTTGCCACAAAGACGCTCGACCGCAAGCCGCGAGAACTGCCAGAGCTGAACTTGGACCATCTGTCTCGCATGAGCGATTCAACCGGCGTCTTCCAGCACGCAGTTTTCAGCATCCCCAATTTCTCTGAAGGCTACTGCACTGACGACAACGCCCGAGCCTTTGTACTCGCGATGCTATTGGGCGAACTCGACATCGAGCTTGAGTCCGCCCGATCGCTGGCCACCACCAGCGCGGCGTTTCTTCATCACGCATTCGACCGGGCAACAGGCCGCTTTCACAATCACATGAGTTTCGACCGGCGCTGGCTGGATGATCCGGGATCGGAGGATTGTCACGGCCGCGCGCTGTGGGCCCTGGGCACGGGTGTAGGCGTTTCGACGTTGCGCAGCTTCCAGATGATGGCCGGTCAACTGTTTGCACTTGCGCTGCCAGCGTTCACCCATTTCACTTCGCCGCGGGCGTGGGCCTTTGGACTGATCGGTATCCACGAGTACTTGCGCCGGCTGAGTGGGGATAGCCTGGTCACGCAGACCCGCGAGTCGCTCACATCAAGGCTGGCGGAGCTGTTCGTAAAGAACGCCAAGCCGGAGTGGCGCTGGTTTGAAGCGGAGTTGTCCTACGACAACCCCAAGCTGGCCCACGCCTTGATTCTGAGCGGACGCGCCACCTCGCAACCGGATATCGTTGCCATGGGCTTGAGTGCGCTGCGGTGGCTGAATGACATTCAAACGTCCGAGAAGGATTACTTCCGGCCGATCGGCAGCAATGGGTTTTACCGCCGTGGAGGTGTACGGGCGGAATTTGATCAACAGCCCATTGAAGCCCATGCGATGGTTTCGGCATGCCTTGAGGCCCACCGGGCTACTGACGACGTCTGGTGGTACCATCGGGCCCGACGCGCTTTCGACTGGTTCATCGGCTGGAACGATCTTGGAGTGGAAGTGTACTCGCCTGAAGACGGCGGCTGCCGCGACGGGTTGCACGTCGACCGCGTAAATGGGAATCAGGGCGCGGAATCCACACTCGCCTTCCTGCTCTCGCTCGAGGAAATGCGGCTGGCACAAAACAGAATCACAAGCTTTCAAGAACCAGTCTCTTCCGTCGCCTTTTCCTCATAACCACAACAACCATGCGAATCGTTCGTGAACCAACGATTCTCAGCCCCGATCAATCACGGGTCCTCTTGCGGCCGTTTGATCCGGGAGGTTCACAGCGTATCGCCTCCATCGCAGCGCGGGTCGCGGTCATGGCGGAGATAGAAGTCGGCCGGGTGCTTGATGAGATCTCAGCCGAGTTCTCAACGCGGCATCACGATGTCAGGGGCCGATTTCTGGCACACTTCGAAGAGATCCGCCAGGTCATCGGGTGGGATGAGGACGTCTCTGAAGAGCGGCGCATGGTCGCTGGATCGTACTTTCTTGCGGAGTATTCTCTGGAATCAGCAGCGTTATTCAACCCCTCCATGGTGCCCCATCCCGATCAATCCGGTGTGCCCGAGGGATCCCTCCGGTTCATCCTCAGCTTGCGCGCCACCGGAGAGGGTCATGTTTCGTCCGTCACCTTTCGGACCGGAATCATCGATTCCGGCCATCGGATCGAGGTCTATCCGTCCACCGGATTCCTGACCGAACCGCGCCTCGTCGCCGACGCAAATCATGGGGAGGATTCGCCCGATCACGAAGTACAGTTTCCAACCGATCTCGAATTGTCACAACGCATCCTTTTCCCCAAGACGCCATCACAACGCAACGGTGTCGAGGATGCTCGTTTCGTCCGGCTTTTCAACGAGCATGGCTATTGTCTGTACTACGCCACCTTCACCGCATACGATGGCAGGGCCGTGAGACCGGAACTGGTGGAAACCGCGGACTTTCTGCGTTTCCGGTTCTTCAGTCTGACGGGTCCGGCAGCGCGCAACAAGGGGATGGCTCTATTCCCGCGCAAAGTGAATGGACGCTACGCCATGCTCTCGCGTCAAGACAACGAAAGCATTCATCTTATGTACTCAAGCAATATCCAGCACTGGACCGAGTCCGCGGTGCTGCTACAGCCCGCCTTCCCCTGGGAACTGGTGCAGGTGGGGAATTGCGGATCGCCCATGGAAACGGAAACCGGATGGTTGGTGCTAAGCCACGGCGTCGGGCCTATGCGCAAGTATTGCATCGGCGCCTTTCTGTTGGATCTCGACGATCCGTCCAAGGTGATTGGCCGTCTCCGCGAACCTTTGCTTCAGCCGAGCCAGCACGAACGCGAAGGGTACGTGCCAAACGTGGTTTACTCCTGCGGCGGCCTTTTGCATGGCGACCGGTTGATTCTTCCGTATGGCATTGCGGATCACGCAACGGGCTTCGCTACCGTTCCGCTCGCGGATATATTAGCGGCTATGGAGCCGGTGCAGTGAAAGTCTTCGTGCAGCACTCCACGGTTTATCTATACTCCTCCGCTATCCTACTTGAGCCGCATACCTTCCGGCTACGGCCCCGTATGACAACGACGCAGCGGCTGCTAGAGTTTCAACTGGAGATTTTTCCGGACCCCGATGGCACGACAGAGACTCTCGATCAGGACGGCAACCTTGCGCTGCGCGCGTGGTTTACAACTCACACTCAGGAACTGAGGGTGCAAAGCAGCTTCCAAGTCGAGTTGATTCGAGAAAACCCCTTCGACTTCTTGATTCGTGACGAGTCGCTGAACGTGGCCCTCTGGTATCCGGAGCCGCTCAATGTAGCGTTGTCGCCGTACAGAGATCAAGGGCACGTCACCGCGCAGGTCATCGACTATGCCAAGGCGGCCGCCACCAGCGCGCAATGGAACACCCTTGCGTTCTTAACCGGCTTGTGCCACCAGATCTTTCGAACGTTTCGACAGTTGACTCGGCTGGAAGGGCCGCCTTGGGCCTCCTGCGAAACGCTCACGAGAATGGAAGGCTCGTGCCGGGATTTGGCGGTTCTTTATTGCGATTGCTGCCGGGTAATGGGAATCGCCGCGCGGTTTGTCAGCGGATACGAGTGTGCTTCGGTTTTGAGCTCAAATCCCCATATGCACGCCTGGGCGGAGGTTTATCTGCCGGCCGCCGGCTGGCGAGGCTATGATCCGTCGCGCGGGGTGATGGTGGCCGACAACCATGTCGCCGTCGCCGCAGCCGTTGATCCTGCGCTGGCGTCGCCGGTTAGTGGTGCTTTCTCGGGGGGGTCACAGTCGAGGATGGAAACGACGCTAAACATGCAAGTTCGGCAAAAGTAGGGCGTCTGACCAACAGAGGCAAACGGGTGGCAATCCTGTCGCCGGTGGCGTGGCGCACTCCACCCCGTCAATATGGTGCGTGGGAAACGGTCGCCAGCAACATCGCGGAGGGACTCGCCGCGCGCGGCTGGAATGTCACCCTGTTTGCCACGCGCGATTCGGTGACGCGCGCGGACCTGCGTGCGATTGTCGACAAAGGGTACGAAGAGGACTCCGGCGTCGATCCCAAAGTTGCCGAGTACCTTCATATCTCGGAAGCATTTGAGCATGCGCCGGAGTTCGACCTGATCCACAACCACTACGACTTCATGGCGCTGACGTACTCACGTTTAGTCAGGACTCCTGTGCTCACGACCGTCCATGGATTCTCATCTCCCCAAATCATGCCTGTCTACGAAAAGTATCGGGACGGGTACTTCGTTTCGGTGAGTGATTCCGATCTCGCTCCAACGCTCAACTACGTGGCCACGGTCTATAACGGAATCGATCTTGCTTTGTATCCGTTGCAGCCATCAGCCGGGAAAGCGCTGCCATCAGCGCATCGTTCACCCAAAAGTGAAGGTCGTGATCGAGCGTTTCACCGGCGAAGCCGAGTACCACTTTGGTTTGCCACAATGCTTCGTAGCTTTCTGCCCAGGGCGAGTTGACCCAAAGTAGCGCAATCGCAGTACACAGGAGAAGGACAATGCCTCCGGAAGTCTCCCTTTCCGCAAATTCCTGGAATGGGCGAATCAGCGGACGGATTGGCGTGTCAGCAGCGGTCTTGAGGCTGTTGGGCCCATTCATTCCTCCCCTTGTCCCGCTCCAGGCGCCGCCATCCCGTGAATGCACAACGTTGAGCGGCTGAACCCTCGTTTGGGGTGATTTCTCCCGGCGAGAGCGACCGCGCCCATTTCCGGAAGCGGGCGATCCTCCGGACTTTTGGTCCGCCGAATCGATTACAGCGTCTGGGGAACTCAAGAGCAGAACCGAAGTCCGGCAACAGCAGCGACGAGTCCGCGGAACCAATCTCTTTGCCAGCGCAACCTGGAATCCCGCATTGGGGGGCGGCGCGCAGGCGTGTGATACTCTCCCAACTGGACACGAACCGATGAAAAAGCCCACAGCGCGAAACGGGAGCGGCCAGAGTATTCCGGCAGAGCAGCAGGAACAGCTACTTGCCTTATGGCAGGCACGGTTTGAGAAGAACATGCAGCGCCACCCCGGACTTGTGTGGTCTGCCGTGGCAGCCCGGGTGGTTTCGAGTCCGGAAAAGCTATGGTCCTTGAGCGAGATGGAACGGACGGGCGGCGAACCGGACGTTGTGGGCCGGGATGAAAAGACGGGCGAGTATTTGTTCTTTGATTGTTCGGCCGAGAGTCCAAGCGGACGCCGGAGTTTCTGCTACGACAGGGAGGCGCTCGACTCCCGGAAGCAGAATAAGCCGGAGAATTGCGCTCTCGATGTTGCGGCGGCCATGGGCGTCGAGATCCTCACGGAGGCGCAGTACCGGGACTTACAAAAGACCGGCGCGTTCGATACAAAGACGTCGAGTTGGATTCTCACTCCTCCTCCGATTCGAAAGCTGGGCGGGGCGCTCTTTTGTGACCGGCGGTACGATACGGTGTTTGTGTATCACAATGGGGCGGAGTCGTATTATGCGGCCCGCGCCTTTCGCGGTTCCCTGCGCGTCTGAACGGATGGTGTTCGCCGGCGCTCTTGGGCAGTCAGGACAAGAACAATAGTACCGCGGCCATCCATAGGCCCTTGACCGCATATAGTCCGCGGTATTGCCATTGCAGGCGTTGCACGGATACAAAATTCAAGTCTGCGCGCATGGCCCGGATTGACCAGTAGGCATGCAACGGGAACAGCAGGAGAAGTGGCGCGAGCAAGCGAGGTACGGCGCCCGCCGCTATGAGCACCGCCAGCGCGCCGTCGGCGCAGGCAAAGAGGAAAAGCCCGGCTAGGAAACATCGCCTCTTGCCGAATGCCACCGCGTTCGTTCTGATGCGGCTATTGCCGTCACTCTCACTGTCCCGGGTTTCGTGGGTCAGGTGCCCCCCCATGAACACGAGCGCAAAATAGATTCCAATTCCTACGCCGCGCCAACCGGGTCTAGCGAAGACGGAGTATCCCAGTAAGAATTGCAGCAGGCCTCCGCAGAAATGAAGCAGGGAACTCACGACAGGAATCCCTTTGCCGTGGGAAGCGGGACTGGAGTACAACGCGCTGGCCGCGGCTATGCCCAAGGCGAGGGCAAGCGAAGGAAGTCCAAAACGGCTGATCACCCACAATCCGGCCAGGAGCAGGATTGCCGCCAGGAATGCCATGGCGCGAGGCGCAATTCCTCTCGCGGTAAATACCTCTCTGTTTCTGTTCGGATCGGACTTGTCGTAATCGAGGCCCGACCAGTCATTGAGTACGAAGACGTGCGCGGTGATGAGCGTGCTTCCCGCTGCGAGAATGGCTGCCGATTCCAGCCGTGCGAGGCTTGGCTGTCCCATGGCGAATAAGGAGCCTAAGAGGGGCATTCCCTGCAAAAGCGCCACTTCTTCCCAGCGCGTGCAAGAGATGCCGCCGCGGAACTCCCGCAGGAAGCCCTGGAGTCCGGCGGCTGTTTTTCCCAAGGTCTGGGTGGTCAAGGCCGCCCCTTCTTCCGGCTTATCCGCGCATTCTCGAAATAGAGCCGGAGCCAAAGTGCATAGCCGACGTCTTCTGACCAGTAGAACCGGTTTACTGTGGCCGTCAAATCATTATGGTAGAGCAGCGGCGGATAATACCTCATCCGTGCAAAATCATCTTTGGCCAGCACCGTGAGCACTCGATTCCAATCGATGGGGTCCGGCGGCGCGGCCGGCGTCACAGTCCGTTGGCGCAGCAGCCTGGCCGCGGCAACCCACTCGCTTTGTCCAGGGGCGACGTGCTCCCACAAGGCGGACGGCAGGTCCATCGCACAACCCGCCTTGCGCAGGTCGGCCTGACGCAGAATTGGAACGATGGGCGCATTCCGATAGTAGACAAAAAGACTGTCGTCTCCCAGTCGGCTGGCAAGAGACTGGCAGAGAGCGCGCGCGGCCGGCGGATCTTCCTGGGCCAGGAGGAGAAAGATATGCATCTGGATGGCGGCGTCGGCGGGATTGGGGTCGCTGCCCGGGTCCAGGCACTGGTATCGATCCGGAGGGCTTAACCATGTGCGGTACAGACCTGTTTGCGTCCGGTAGGCGCGGAGCGTGGCGAGGGCATGGGGCAATGTTCGCCGGTCTTCCGCGGGAGCGACTCTCCAGACCAGCGCGGTATCGTCTGCATCCGGCGTGATGGCGCAGCCTAACGTGCCTATTGTTGGCGCATCGGGACGGCCATGATAGCGAACAAGGCCGTTGTCTTCGATTTGGGAGGTGAGAAATTTCCGGGCACGACTCACGTTGCCGCCTAGTGCGGCCTCGTCCGCGATGGGGGCGAGGATGTCGATCATCAACGCATTGAGATAGGTATTGAGTTCCTGTCCCTGCGGCCTGTAGCTGGCCTGTTTCGTGAAAGCCGTTAGCCAATAGCCCAGGGGATCCTGCCGTGCGGCGATCCGTTGCGCCGCCTTTTTCGCACTCTCCGCCAGAGTGCGAGCGGAGGAGGGCGGTTCGTCCGGTATATGCGGATCGGGGAATTCCTTCGGCGGTATGTGGAAACTGGTTTCGGCCAGATAGAAGGCTTCCCCGCCAGCCGTCGCCCGGGCGAAGGCAGCCAGAACATGTTCTCCGGGATCGAGTTGCCGTGCCGGCAGTCGAGCACGCCAGCCGGAGGCGAATGGCGTATCGAGGGCGCGGACGACATCGGGACGAGCAAAAAACTCTCCGGAGGCCGATACAAATTCTCCATCCAGCATGATGAGAAGTTCGGCCGGAGTTTTTCCGTTGATCAGCGCCCAACCCCGCAGGTGCAGATCCCGTCCATCGGCTGCTTCGAGCGGGGCGCCCTCTATGGTGGCCGCGACGTCTATGCTGCCCCGGGCCACCGTAAACGTCTCCGGCGTGACGGGCGCGTGGCGCAACTCCACCCAGGCAGGCAAGTTTCGCAGGTTCCACATGGCGCCCATTGCGAGGTGCGAGGGATTGTTGCCGAACAGCAAGGCGTCACTGGCGCCCGCATACCAAAAGGCTCCGATGGCCTGCAGGGCTACGGCCGGCAGGCACGATGCCGCGAACGCCCACCGGCCAACCCTGGAAAAAGATCGTAGAACGGGCGGCAGCATCCAGAGCAGCGCGGGCGCCGCACTGGTGAGATAACGGGCTCCCCAGCAATAGCCCTGGGTCCAATCGACACGGGCATAGACAGCCACGAGCAACACCACCGCGACGGCCAGCGACACGCTCAAAAAACGGCTATCGCGCTCCCGCCAGATACGGGTTGCGAAGAGCGGAATGAAAAGGAGAAAAGGCGAGTAAAAAAATAGACCGCGGGCGGGACTGAACAACAGACCGAGAGCGCCTTCCAGCGGGTTGAACGTGAAAAAGTCCTTGTACGCGATTAGCCCATAGCCGCCTGCCCAGTGGCCGACGATGGCGAGGTTATAGGCAAAGAGGAAACCCACCGGAATGAGCGCGCCGCCGACCAGCCAAGGAATCCGGCGGCCTGCCCAGAGCAACCCATAAAGGCCAACGGCGGCGGCAAGCAAGGAGTCCGGCGGACGATTGCAGGCTATGAGGCCGGACAGGACACCGGCCAGCAGGGCCATGCGCGCCGTGCATGTACCGGTGACAGCGAGCAGCATTCCAACCAAAAGCAGTTCGGTCATGCCGTGTTGCCAGAGCGCCTGGCTCCCAATTACCCAAGTGCCGGTACCGAAGGCGTAGACAGCAGCCAAGAGAAGGGCCATGCGGACGGAGGCACGGCGCCGCAGCAGCAAATACATGAGGGCAACGGAAAGAGATGCGACCACGGAGGCCGCCAACTTTTCCATGATTCTTGCCACCCAATCCAATCGCCAGTTGTCCCATCCCTTTGCATTGAGATACCAGACCGCGGGCGCATACAGCGGGGCAACCAAAATGGGAACGGCAATCGGATACATGGAGACGGCGTGGCCGCGCGGCGTTTGCAGAATCCAGTACGGCCTATATCGCCACGCGCCGGGCGCGTTGTGCCGCCCTGGCAACTCGCCCACTCTTCTCCCTTGTGCAGCGATGGGTAATACCGGGTCCAGCACAACGGTATGATTCCGCCAGAGCGCGAACGGCAGAAATCTGGCCCCGTACGAGTCGGCTGAACCTATGCCACGGCCATTCGCGTTGTAGACCAGGAGGCACAGGATGCCGAGCAACAATGCGAGCCATCGGTCTGTACGAGAATGGGACCGGATTGGCGGCCCCGGGTCACTCGCTGTCATTGCCGGGAGTGTCCGTATTGATACGCGCTTCCTGGATCCGCGCTTCCAGAGACCGGGCATAGGCTTCGGCTTCCAGGCGCATTTGTTCGCGGGTCTTATTGTCCTCCAGCAGGCTGATCGCGTATCGTTCGGCTTCCCGTCTCATCATTTCGAGTTCACCCATTTGTTTGAGAAGACTTACGCTGTACCCCTGGGACTCGGCGAGACGTTGCCGCAGGGCGTCCATTTCCCCCCGCAGGTCACGCAGGAAGGGCAAGACGGCATCGTTGTCCGGCGGGTATCCGAAGATGATGGGGAAGCGGTTTCCGTTCCCCGCATTGAGCGTACGCGCATCCAGGTAGCTGGAACAGAGCAGGCGAGGCGCCGGGCGCGCGCTGGCGCGGCGAAACAAGTTGTTGTGGAGCACCAACGCGTCGCCTGCTTCCAGTTCGATATCGGTTCCTCCTTGCACGCGGCAGTATTCCTCGACCTCTTCCGCGCCCGGCTCACCGCCTTGCTTGCCCAGAAACCCCATCCTGTGTGACCCCGGAACCACCTGCAGGCTCCCGCCGTAGTTGGTTGCGGAATCGAGCGCCACACAGACTGTGAATGCCGGTTCTCGATCCAAGTGCCAGGCTCCGGCGCCTCCCTGGTTCCACGACGGGGAGGCGACGTTGCTGGAAAGAGTGACGGGAAGGAGTGAGATGCTTGCCGCCGGACCATAGTGCCAGGCAGCTATTTCCCGAAAAGCCGGGTGGCGGAATAGCTCCCATATCAAGTGGTCCGATTCGATTCCGGGGAGATGTTCCGGACGGGCGGCGTGCGCTGTCGCATCGCCGGTATAGCGGACCTGGATGTCCAAGAGTTGGCGGGGAGACAGAATGTTCCTTAGCCTGCAATATCCCAGCTCCTCATAGGTCCTGCATTCCGATTCGCTATAGCGCGTTTCGGTGACGAGCTCCGGCACGCGGGAGAGGGCAGGCCGCGACGTGGAGACCGTAAACGGATATTGCGGTTCCAAGCCAAGCGCCCGGCAGATGCTCTGCCAACGTTGCGTTTCAACGGACGCCAATCGGGTGCGGAGGGTCTGCAAACGGGACGAGACAGACTCGGTCTGGTGAAAAAGTTCGCGAGCAAGCGGAAGCAGAGCGCCCGCCGCGGCTTCTTCCACCGGAATGCACCAACCTTCCAAATTGGCGTAGCGAAGCGCGCCTTTCAGTTTCACCTTCGTATAGGCGTCGGTAGAGATCGCCAGGCACGGGACGCCTGACGCCATGGCGAACACCACGGAATGATAGCGGGTGGAAATTACCAGCGCTGCCTGACTGACCAATTCCCGAAACGCACGCGGTTCGAGTGGTTCGAGCAGGGTCAAATCTTGTTGGAGCTCCTTGGCGAGCAGGTTACCGGCTTCCGCGTCGGCAAATGACGCGTCCGCCTGCGTGCCGGAAACATGGGGAACAAAGAGGAGGCTTCCGCCGATCGAACGGCCGAGCGACCGGAGTTGGAGCGCTAGCGCGGGAATCTCCCTTCGCCGCTCGCGGGACGTGAAGGAGGCATCCAGAGTCACGATCACCCACGGACGGGGCAACCGGTCCAGGCGGCTGGACAGATCCTGAGGGAGGGGGACGGGTTCCAGAAAATAGGCATCGTCCAAGTGCTGGTGCAGGCGTTCCGGGGAAATGTGGAGCGATTGTACGATTGAGCGGGAGGTTTCTTCCCGTACGCCGATCCAAGAGGCATGGGGCAGCGAGGCGGCCAGAAGACGCCGCTGCGCACCCGTCAACTGCGGGCCAATCGTCTGCGTCAATACGACCGCCGGCACTCGGAAATGGCGGGCGGCGTGGAGAAGCGCGGCGCAGAGGACGATTTTTTCCGGCCAGGCGGCACAGAGGTTTCCCGCCCCGGAAACGATCAATCCATCCGCTGTTTGCAGCGCCTCCGTTATGTCCGGGCCCAGCAAATCCTGGTGCGGCGGTTGGGATTCGAGGCCTTCGGCCAAACTGTCCATGCCGCTCGCGGTAAGGCGGGCCGGGGATATTTGGGGCGTGCGCAAAGATTGCACGCCGTAGCGCCGGCTGCTCCACTCCGGATCTCCCGACAGTATGGTGAACCGGGCTTCGGGAATGAGATGCCGCAAGGCGAGGAGATTCGCCTCCCACATGGCCTCGTCGCCCAGGTGGAACAGTCCGGGGCCATTTACGTCTGCGATGCAGACCAGATGTGGAAATGTCTTGTCGCCGCGCTCTCCCGGCCCCGTGGGAATCGTCATTTTCCGGCCGGTTCCGTTCTCTGTCTATTGATCGTCCGTAGACGTTCCTTGATCTGTGCGCCGACCGCGGCCGGGCTGAGATGGGTGCGGACGTACGATTCGCCGTCCCGGCTCAAGCGGCTGTAGAGTTCGCGACTCGCAACGAGGTTTCGCATGTGGCTGGCGGCGTGTGTGATGTCCGGATCGGCCCACAGGCAGGAGGCATCATAGGGCTCCTGATTGGGCCCGATGGGCACGAGGCGATAGTCTACGAGCAGCGAATTATCGGGCCGTGTGAAATCGAGGTTGCCGGAATATCCCGTTGCGATCACTGGTTTGCCCAGGTACATGGCTTCGGCCAGCGTGAGGCCAAATCCTTCGGCGCGATGGAGGGAAACCACGCTATCGGCAACGCTCATCAGACCATAAGTTTCCTCCCGGGTCAGCGTGCGGTCAATAATCGTGACCGGATAACCCGCCGCGTATTCGCGAAGCTTGGCTATTTCCCCAGGTTTTGCTGAGCCATTGTTCACTTTGAGTACCAGGCGGCAGCGCGGGTCCGCCTGGAATGCCTGGACAAATGCCGCAATGACTCCGGACGGGTTCTTTCGTTGTACGACGCTCAGAACGTCAAAGACGGTAAGGAAGACGAACGGTTCCGCAGGGATGCCGAAGTCTGCCCGGGCATAATTTCGTGAAAGGGCAATTTCCAGGCTGAGAGGAATCGTGACAACGGGGACAGGAGAATTCCGGCTGATGGCGCGCTGGCAAAACGTACTGAGCGTCCAGATTTCCCGGTAGTAGTCAAAAGAAGAGCTCCAGCGGTCCGGGAACTGCTCCAGTTCCCAGGCCCAGTAGCCGATATTGTATTGTCCCGAACCGGCGCCGTTTTTCTCCTCGGCAAAAACAGACGGAGTCATGTCCGCGTTGATGTGAAATAGATTGAAGTGATGGTCCGGCCGGCCAGCAACTGGCTCTACCCCGCGATCCTCATTGCGGCAGGGCGCGTTAGGGACTATGTTTCGGATGCCAAAGGGAATGTCCGCGGTGCGGACCGAGCGTACGGAAGACCGGGCCGCTTCCCCGACGCCAATCTCCGCCCGTAAATAGCCGACAATGTTGACGCCGAATGTCCGCGGCTCCAACGATGGTTCGACGCCGTTGTGGTCCTGCGCGGGGAGTGGACTTGTGACGCCCGGATCCGAGCGATCCCACCATGTTTTCCAGGCGGAGCGCCACGCCCCGAGGGTCGACAATCCGTTCGCGGACGCGGTCAGGCCGGACAGGCGTAACCGGTGCAAGAGCGCTGCGAAGTAGCCTGGACGGCTGGCGAGGCATTCTTCCCACTGACGGCGCAGCGGCAGAATCATCTCGATGCTCCACTTGTACTCCCGCTGGCCATAGGTCAAGAGCCAAGTCAGGTAATCCTGTTGATCCTCGCCAAACGGGTCGGAGAAGCGGCGCTGGAGGTCCTTTCTGGACCTGTAAATCCGACGGGCCTCCAGCGGGAGATCCGTACGGCCCGGGTGCGGCGCGGCGCGTTCATCTGCCGCCAGCGCCTCCATGGCCGGGGAGAGGAAGTAGTCTCGCAGCCCGTGTTCCGCTTTCCCATTCGATAACAGCCATTGCAGAAAGCGAATCCGGTCCGTACCGAAAATGTCGGGCATTACCGCCTGCACATCCGGACGAATGCCGTAGATGCGAAACGCCATCCGCGAAATGCCCGACACCGGTGCGCCATGGTTCACGGCGGGTTGGTTCCAGAGATCCACGAAAGCGCGAAATCCGGCATCGGAATACGGATCATCGACTACATCGAGCATGGCTGGCGACTCGTGGTGGACGGGACGGCCGATATCAGGAACCGGCTCGCCGTTTGCGAAGAATCCATAGGCGTAGGGCCACCGTAGACAGTCCAGATAGGCGTGGCGCAGGAGCGCTTCCCGGTAGTCGCCAAACAGAGCGCGGGCATCGCCAAGAGCGTTCAGTTGGTATCGATTCTGATGCTTAGACACCGTGTCCGGCTCGGCGGGATCGAATCCGCTGTAGTGGAAAAAGCGGAGCGGCTCGCCATTTACGGTGTAACCAGCGCCGGAGCGCTGAATTTTCCGGTGGCTAAGATTCCAGTAGGCGACGTTGTAGCCGGGGTCGCGCAGAATACAAACTCCGGAGAATAGGCCTGGAACGAGGTCCACCCAGCGTTGATCGACGAACAGACCCCGGGCGAGATCGACGACACAGAGTTCGTACAGTTTGCTCTGCCACCAGCGGAGAAAGCGATTCGACTCCTCTGTGGCCCGGAGCGCAAGAAAACCCAGGTTGTAAGCGCCGGCCCGGAGAATGTCCAAGTCGCCCGGTTGCCGCTCATCGGTGTTCGGGGCGGTGAGATGCGGAGTGAGAAATATCGAGGCGGCGCTGTCCGTATCGAAGAGACTTTGTAACGGGGAGAATAGCTGGATGTCAGGGTCAAGGTATACGATGCGCGCCAGACTGTAGCGACGAATCAGAAACTCCAGAGCGTAGGGCTTGACGGCAGTATTTAACTCGAGAATCGAGTATTTGAAATGAAACCATTTTGAGGCAGGGATGGGCAGGTCCTGGGAGAGGATCGTCTCAAAATCTTCTCCGGAAGGATCAAAATAGCCGTCGAACTGGTCGACCAGGATTACAATCCTCTTCGCCTCCGGGTTCCACTTGCGTACGCTGCTCATGAGCACACGAGCCTGCGCAAGGTAGTTCTTGGCGACGATTGTACAGATTGCGAGATTCATCCCGTGGCCCCGCCGCGTTCAGGCAGGGAGATGGGGAACTTACTTTTCATCGTACGTACTTCGGGGGAACCAGCAAAAAAGGTAGGACGGCCCAAACTTGCCGCTATGCTAGCATAATCGGACTATGCGTCAGGCGCCGGTTCGACACGTGAGCCGAGTTTTTGCTGTTGTCCTGCTGCTCCTGCTCCAATCCTGCGGGCAGAAGGCGGATTTCAGCAGGGCCGCCCTACCGATTGGAAATGTCGATCTTCCGCAGCCCAAAACGGAAGTGGCGGAGCCTTTCCAAGTGTCTGGTTGGGCCGCGGCACACGAACCTCTTTTGGCTGCGGCAATCTATATCGACTCGCAGTTCGTTACCGCTGTTCCGGTGGCCATTGCGAGGCCCGATGTGGCCGCGGCGAAGCCGGAATATAAGAACGCGGTGAATTCCGGATTTGGCGTGATGATTGACCCGGCGACCCTTGCGCCGGGTTGGCATGAAATTGTCGTGCAGGCCAGAACCGCGAGCGGCGCCGTGCGCGACTTGGCAACGGTACCGATCTTGGTCCGGCGTTAGCGGGCGGCGGAGAAACGTAAGTTCCGGCCCCCGATGTACACTAGCGGGAACGAACCGTGCGGGCCAAGAATCAAACCACCGATCCCGCGGCGGAGGCGCAGCCGAAGGCTTCTCCCGCCTTTCTGCTCTGGCTGGTCGCCATTGCATTCTTCATGGAGTCGTTGGATACGACCATATTGAATACGGCGGTCCCAGCCATCGCCGGCGCTTTGCATGTGTCCCCGCTGAGCCTGAAGTCCGTGTTGGCCAGTTACATGTTGAGTTTGGCTGTTTTTATTCCCATCAGCGGTTGGATGGCGGACCGCTTCGGTACGCGCACGGTCTTTTCCTCCGCCATCGCCGTATTTACGTTAGGCTCTCTGCTCTGCGGATTGTCCACCAATCTGCCGATGCTCGTGGTCTTTCGTATTCTGCAGGGTTGCGGCGGAGCGATGATGGTCCCGGTGGGCAGGTTGATCGTTGTACGCGCGTTTCCGAAATCCGGTCTGCTGCAGGCCATGAGCTTTGTTGGGATTCCCGCGTTGATCGGCCCGTTGCTGGGCCCGCTGGCGGGCGGCGCCCTCGTCCACTACGCTCATTGGCGGGTTATCTTTTTCATCAACATTCCCATCGGACTGCTGGGCCTGGCGCTTGTCTACCGCTACCTGCCCGAATACCGGCAGGAGTTGCGAACGCAACTTGACGCGGTAGGCCTGGTGCTTTTCGGCGGCGGCATAGCCTTGATGTCCTATGTGTTGGAGGTGTTCGGAGAACATACGCTCAGCATGACCGAGATCTGGTGTTTGCTTGGCTTGTCGGTGCTGTTGCTGGGCGCCTATGGGTCCCACGCCAAACGAACCGAAGCGCCGCTGCTCAATGCCAGTCTATTCTCGGTCCGCACGTTTCGCTCCGCCGTGTCCGGCAGTTTTCTAACACGGCTTGGAGCCGGCGGCGTCGCCTTCCTGCTGCCTATGCTGTATCAGGTTGGCATGGGCCTCACCCCGGTTCAGTCCGGCTTGTTGCTGATGCCGCAGGCACTGATGGCGATGGGCCTGAAAGTGGTGGTGCAAAAGATTCTGGCCCGCTACAGTTTTCGCACGGTGCTGTCTGTTAACACCGTCGCGCTCGGCGTGATGATCATGTTGTTTGCAACGATCTCGAAATCCACGTCGCTAGGGGTTGTCCTGACTCTCAGTTGCATGTTCGGTTCTCTGAGTTCGCTGCAGTACAGCAGCTTGAATTCCCTGGTCTACTCTGACATTCCGCCCGAGTCTTCCGGCGGCGCCAGTTCCATCGCCAGTACCGCCCAACAGCTCTCTTTGAGCTTCGGAATCGCGCTGGCGTCTCTGCTGGCCGCGACTTTCGTTCCGCGGGGAATGGCCGCAACGCCGGCGGAAATCGTCGAGGGCGTACATCGCGCGTTTCTCGTGATGGGGGGGCTCACGATCCTCTCGGTCGTTTCTTTCTTCTCGCTGCGAAAGGCCGACGGGGCATCCACAATGGGGCTTACGGCGGAATAGCCTCGTCATTGGCCGGAAAATTGCACGGAACATGGACAAGGAGCGACTATGCCTTCAACGCGTAAATCTTCCTCGTCTTCCACGAAAGGCGAGCAAAAAGTGGAAAAAGTGATGGGAGAGTTCAAGCACGGTACGCTGCGCTCCAGCAGCGGTAAAAAGGTGACCAAACGGAAGCAGGCCGTTGCTATTGCCCTCAATGAGGCGCGCGAAGCCGGCGCCCGAATCCCTAAGAAAAGCGGAACTTAGCGGTCAATTTAAATATTCCTTGCGGAGTATATACCGACTACGGTATATATAAAGTGTGGAATCCGTGTTCGAAATTCTTGCCGAACCAAACCGGAGAGCGATCCTGCGCCTTTTGGCCCAATCGGAGCAATCCGTAGGCGAGTTGGAACGGCTGCTGAACATCCCGCAACCCACCGTGTCCAAGCACTTGCGGGTGCTGCGCGATGCGGGGTTTGTGGAGGTGACGGTGGCCGCCCAACGGCGGCTATACCGGTTGCGTCCGGAACCGCTGCGCGAGTTGGATGACTGGCTGGCGCCGTTCCGGCAGTTCTGGGCGGCTCATGTGGATGCCTTGGAGCGGCATTTGGATCTTATGCAAGATACGCGCGCGGGAAGGTCCAAGACAAGGAGAAGGCAATGAGCGCTCGCGAGAGGTACAAAGCAGGATCGGCCCATGGGGCCCGTATCGATAAAGACGGAGAGACATGGACGCTGGTTCTCACGCGGGATCTGCGGCACTCGCCGGAAATCGTATGGGAGGCGCTCACTGACCCGGCGCAGTTGCGGGAATGGGCCCCTTTTGACGCGGATGGCAACCTGGGAACAACTGGCTCCCGCATCTCGCTGACAACGGTTGGGGCGCCGGAGCCGCATATCACGGAGACCACGATTTTGCGGGCCGATGCTCCCC
>DASTML010000204.1:0-36781 GCA_035714175.1 Bryobacteraceae bacterium
CGCGCGGGCTGCGTGGAGGTGATGGAACCGAAATTTCCAGCCGACCGGTTGCCGTTGGGTTGGCCGAAGTTCGTCTTGTTCAGGAAGTTGAACGCTTCCATGCGGAATTCGAACTTGGAGCCTTCGGTGACACGGAAGTCTTTGTGCAAGCCGAAGTTCATGGCGTGGTAACCGGGCCCGCGAACGATGTTACGGCCGGCGTTGCCGAAGGGACGGGAAACGTCGGTGGGCAGCGAAACCGTGTTGGGGTTTAGCCACTGCTGGACGGTGCGCTGGCCTTCGGGCATCATGGGGTCGCCGGAGATGTTCGGGCGATAGGTGGGCGAGCCGGAGACGGAGAACGTAGCGGAGGGGCTGTAGCTCAAGTTGACCGGAGTACCGGAAGCGGCGAAGTTAATCACCGAAAGGCGCCAGCCGCCAACGATACCGTCCGCCACGGCGTTCCAGCCGTCGCCGAACTTGCGGCCCTTGCCGATGGGGAGATCCCAGAGCAGGGTGGTGGTGTTGTTGAAGGGCTGATCGTAGCCGCTGAGACCGCGTTCCTGATCGAGCGCGCGGAAATTGACGCGGCTGTTGTCGCCGTTGTTGGCTTCCAAGTGGCCGCTGGCGTTGTCAATCGCCTTGCTCCAGGTGAAGGAGTTCAGGAAGTAGAGGCCGCCGGAGAACTTGCGTTCCACCTTGGTCTGCAGTGCGTGGTAGTTCAGGAAGCCGCCGGGGAAAGCGGCCTGGATGAGGCCGAAGGTCTGCAGCGGACGGCGGGCATTGATGGAAAGCGCTTCGCCGACGTTGTTCGGGCGAGCCTGGTTGTAGTCGCCGAGGATCATGAGCTTGGAGGCTTTGGTGCCGACATAGCCCACGTCGAGAATCCAGCCCTTGCCCATATCCTGCTGGATGGAGAAGTGCCAGTTCTGGTTGTAGCCGCTGCGGAGGTCCGAGGGAATGTAGTTCGTGCGGACATTCACCTGGCGCACGTTGGCGAGGGTGAGAAAGTTGTCCGGGTAACCCTGTTCCGTGGCACGGAAGCAGGCGCCGGGAGCCTGAGCCGTGCTGGTGCAGGCGGGCTGTCCGTTGGCGACAAACGGCGGAAGCTGCGAGTCGACGATGGGGTTCAGTACGAAGGGCAGGTTGTAGGCCAGCAGGTTCTCGCCGCCCAGGCGGTTGAAGTGGATGTAGCTGACGCCGTAGGCCGCGCGGATGACGGTCTTGGGGAAGAGCGTGTAGGCGAGGCCGATGCGGGGCGCCCAGTTGTTCTTGTCCGGTTTCACGAGCGTGCGGTCGAAGAGGGAGCCGTCTTTGGCGAGCACGGTGGTGTTGGTGGCCGGGTCAAAGTTGGCCATGGCGTTGGTGGTTTCAAACTGCGGCGTGGCGAATTCGTAGCGGACGCCGAGATTGAGGGTCAGCTTGCTGGACACCTTGAAATCGTCCTGCAAGTAGAAGAAGTGCATCCACTGGCGGAGGTTGACGATGTTCGGGGTGTTGAGCGTGTAGGCGCTACGGGCGCCGAACATGAAGTCGGCCAGGAATTGCAGGTTGTTGGTGTTGGTATTGGGGATCTGCGAGAACCGGCCGTTGTAGGTGTCGCTACCGGACTTCGGGTTGAAGTCGTCGATTTCGGTGGCGATGCGCTGGTATTCCCAACCGGCTTTGAGGGAGTGGCGGCCGGCGATCTTGGAGTAGTTAATCTTGGGGTTAAAGACGGCCGGGTTCTGGAACTGGGGGTTCGAGTTCTGCACGCCGAACTGGGTGTAGCTGTTGACGCTCTGCGCGTAGAGACCGCCGGTGAAACGGGGGTCAGTGGGAGCGTTGGGCAGATTGAACTTCGCGGCCAGGGTTGGTTCGCCAACGAAGATGGGGAACTTGCCGCCTTCGGTGGAGGAGATGCCCAGACGGAATTCAACGAGGCTGGTGGGGCTGACGTTCCAGGTGGTGCCGAAAGCGCCCTGAATATTGCGGACGCGGACGTTCCCGTTGGAGTTGCCGCCCATGGGGCCAGGGATGGCCGGGGGTTCAAAGTTGTTCATCAGCCGGTGGGAATAGCGGGCAAACATGGTCCACTTGGAGCTGAAATAGTGGTCGTAGCGGGCGTCGCCCTTATCGTTCTGATCGGTGCGGCGCGGCTGGAACTCGAAGTTGTTTGAGAGGCCGGGGCGGTTGACCGCGGGCAGGCCAGCGAGAATTTCGCGCGCCCACGGGGTGATGGCTGTGGAGGGGATGATCCCGTTGTCGTACTGCACGCCGGTGATGGGGTTGCGAACGGCGATGCCGAGATTGCCGGCGCGCTGTTCCATGGTGGGCAGCGTGGAGAACTGGATGGTCTTGGACGTACGGCGATAGCCTTCGTAGTCCACGAAGAAAAATGCCTTGTCCTTCTTAATGGGGCCGCCGAACGCGCCGCCGAACTGGTTCTGGATCAACACGGGCTTTTGATTATTGACGGGCTTAAAGAAGCCGGTGGCGTTCAGGGCGGTGTTGCGGAGGTATTCCCAGGCGGCGCCGTGGAAGGCGTTGGTGCCGGAACGGATGGAGGCGTTGATGATGGCGCCGCCCGCGCGGCCGAATTCAGCCGAGAAGTTGTTCGTTTCCAGGCGGAACTCCTGCATGGAGTCCGGCGAGAGCTGGACGACCTGATTCGAAAAACCCTGGTTAGAGGTGCCGTAGGAATTGTTGTCGACGCCGTCAATGACGAAGTTGTTCTGCGAACTGCGCATGCCGTTCACGTTGAAGGAGGCATCGCGGGAGTTAGCGATATCGGAACGGCGGACGCCGGGGGCGAGCAGGGCCAGGTCGGCATAGGAGCGGCCGTTCAACGGCAGATTTACAACCTGCTGGTTGCCGACGACGGTACCGCGGGAGGAGGTATCGGCTTCGAGGATGGCGGCGGCGTCCGTAATAGTGACGCTTTCGGTAGTGGCGCCGACTTCGAGCCGGAGGTCGACACGCTGGCGGGCATTGACGGTGACGGTAAAGTCGGGAGCAAGGGAAGATTTGAAGCCTTTGGCGGACGCTTCGAGCTTATATTCGCCTGCTTTGACGTTGGCAATCTGATAGTTGCCGTTGGAATCCGTTTTGGCTTTTTGCTGCACGCCCGTACGGACGTTGGTCAGCGTAATATCACTTTCCGGAACAGCCGCGCCGGATGCGTCATGAATCGTGCCGAGAACTTGGGCGGTGTCGAACTGGGCAAATAGGACACTTGCAAACAAAGCACAACAGAGTGTTAAGCGATGGAACAAAAGAGACTCCTCATATATCTAGGGTAGCTGGGTTACATTTCAGCACCGTTCTTTGCTTATTACAACCAGATGACAAATGCGCGAACGACCCGAATTGGCGTACGATTGGGGGGCTATGTCTCAGATCAAAGGACCCGCCATTTTCTTGGCACAGTTCATGGGCGACGCCGCGCCCTTCAACTCGCTTCCGAACATCACGGCCTGGGCCAAGTCGCTCGGCTACAAGGGAGTCCAGATCCCGTCGTGGGATATGCGGCTTATGGATTTGGCCAAGGCAGCCGAATCGAAGACGTATTGCGACGATCTGAAAGGGCAGACGAACGGTCTGGAGATCACGGAATTGGCGTCGCACTTATTGGGTCAATTGGTGGCTTCCCACCCGGCCTACGACGAGATGTTCGACATTTTCGCAGCTCCGGAAGTGCAGGGAAACCCGGCGGCACGGAGCGAATGGGCTACGGCGCAGTTGAAGCTGGTGATGAAGGCCTCGGCGAACCTCGGTTTGACGGTAACGCCCTCGTTTTCCGGCGCGGTGATGTGGCCTTACATCTATCCCTGGCCGCAGCGGCCGGCCGGGCTGGTGGAAGAAGGGTGGAAAGAGTTGGCGAAGCGCTGGAAGCCGATTCTGGAATGTGCGGACGAATACGGCGTGGACGTCGCCTATGAACTGCATCCGGGCGAAGACCTCTACGACGGCGCTACCTTCGAACAGTTCCTGGCCGCGACCGGCAACTCGCCGCGCGTGCACATTAACTATGATCCGTCGCACTTCATTCTGCAGTGCATGGACTATGTCGGCTTCATTGACGCGTATGCTTCCCACATCAAGGCGTTCCATGTGAAGGACGCCGAGTTCCGGCCGTCGGCAAAGTCCGGCGTCTATGGCGGGTATCTGGGTTGGACGGAGCGTCCGGGCCGGTTCCGCTCGCTGGGCGATGGACAGGTGGACTTTAAGCAGGTGTTCACGCGGTTGACGGCGGGCGGCTATAAGTCGTGGGCCGTGCTGGAGTGGGAGTGCTGCTTCAAGGACAGCGCGCAAGGGGCGGCGGAGGGTGCTCCGTTCATCGCTTCGCACCTGATTGACGTACCGGCGAAAGCATTTGACGATTTTGCCGGCGCAGCTTCTGATACGGCGCGCAACCGCCGGATTCTGGGGCTCAGCTAGTTTCAAGCGTCGCTTCCTCGTGCCCGCGCTGTATATACTAGCGGGCACGATGAAGCGATTGATCTTGCTTGGTTGCGGCGCGGCCGCGTTGGTATTTGCGCAGTTGGCGGGCGGGCCGCCGCTACCGGTGAAGCTGGTTTCGGAGTGGGCGAAGCTGCCGCGAGGCATGTATATGGGCGAGGCCTCGGGTGTGGCTGTGGACAAGGACGACAACGTCTGGGTGTTCAACCGCGGGAAAGCGCCTGTAATGAAGTTCGATAAGACAGGCAAGCTCCTGGATACGTGGGAAATTCCGGTCTCTGCCTCCCATGGCATCAAGATCGATCCCGAGGGGAACGTCTGGACCGTGGACGTGTTCGGCCATTCGGTAAAGAAATGGGCGCGTGACGGCCGGATGCTGATGGTAATCGGCAATGCGGGCGCGCAAGCGGGCAACAACGAGTCAAAAGACGCGTTCAATCGCCCCACGGGTATTGCATTTGAACCGAATGGCGATTTCTGGGTTTCCGATGGGTATGTGAACTCGCGTGTAGTGAAGTTCAATAAGAACGGCGAGTACGTGATGCAGATTGGCGGCAAAAAGGGCACGGCGGACGGCGAGTTCGATACGGTGCATGATGTGGCGATCGATAAGCGCGGGCGCATCTACGTTGCCGACCGGGAGAACCGGCGCGTTCAGATTTTTTCGCCGGACGGAAAGTTCCTTACGAAGTGGACGCACCTGGGCTCTCCGTGGGGTTTCGCCTTCAATGAGAAGGAATCGACGCTATACATTTGCGACGGGTATAACAGCCGCATCGTGAAGGTGAACCTGGAGGGCCAGATTCTGGGAACTTATGGCCAGTACGGCAAGATACCCGGGCGATTTGATTTCGTGCACCACATGGCGGTTGATTCCAATGGCGCCATTTACGCTGCCGAGATCAAAAATTGGCGCGTGCAGAAGTTCGCCTGGCAGAATTAACAACGCCGCGCGGCGGGCGTAGACTAAGGGTGCTATGACCCGCCGCACCGCACTCCAATTGGCAGCCTCCGCGATGACGCTGCCGGGCGCGCCGTACCAGCCCGCCCCCCAAAACCTGAAAGCACGCGAGTGGTTTCAGGACGCCAAGTTCGGCCTGTTCGTGCACTGGGGCGTCTATTCCGTTCTGGGCAAAGGCGAATGGGTGATGAACAACGACAAGATGTCCGTGAGCGAGTATCAGAAACTTGCTCCGCGTTTCAATCCCACCGGCTTTGACGCCGCCGCCTGGGTAGCTCTCGCAAAGGCCACCGGCCAGCGCTACATCACGATCACAAGCAAACATCACGACGGCTTTGCGATGTGGGGTACGAAACAGAGCAAGTGGAATATAGTCGATGCGACGCCATACGGCAAAGATCCGCTGAAAATGCTGGCGGATGAGTGCCATAAACAAGGCGTCAAACTGTTTTTCTATCATTCGCACCTGGACTGGACGCACCCGGACTATTTCCCGCGCGGACGGACAGGACAAGCTTCGGGACGGCCGGAGAGCGGCGATTTCAACCGGTATCTGGATTTTATGGACGCGCAACTCACCGAGTTGCTGACGAACTATGGCGAGATCGGCGGCATCTGGTTCGACGGCATATGGGATAAGAAAGACGCCGACTGGCGGTTGCGCCGCACCTATGACCTGATTCACAAGTTGCAGCCCGCCGCGATGGTGGGGAATAACCACCATTTAGCGCCGTTCGAAGGCGAAGACTTTCAGATGTTCGAAAAAGACCTGCCGGGGCAGAACTCAGCCGGTTTCAGCGGCGATGCAAAGGTTGGCGCGCTGCCGTTAGAAACGTGCGACACGATTGGCACGGCCTGGGGATACAACCCGAATGAAAAACGACTGAAGAGTACCCGGCAACTGTTGCACACGTTGATCCGCGCGGCCGGCATGAATGCCAATTTCCTGCTGAACGTGGGGCCGCAGCCGGATGGGCGGATCCAGCCGGAGTTCCAGGCGCGGCTGAAAGAGATGGGCGCCTGGCTGGCGAAGTATGGCGAGTCGATCTATGGCACGCGCGGCGGCCCGATCGGCCCGCGTCCGTGGGGCGTGACGACGGCGAAGGGAAACACGGTGTACGTGCACGTGATGGATTGGCCGGACCCGGCGCTGGTGATTCCGAAGCTGGCCAAGAAGGTGCGGTCCGCGAGAGTAATGGGCGGCCCGGCGATGACGGTGAAAACGGTGGATCATGGACTGCTGCTGCAGTTGCCGGAGAAAGGGCGGGATGAGTTCGATACGGTGGTGGAGTTGACGCTCTGAAATATGAGTTACACTTTGACAAGCGGATGGAGAGTCGAATCCGGGTACTTGTCGCTAAGCCGGGGCTGGATGGCCACGATAGAGGCGCCAAGGTAATTGCACGGGCACTCCGCGACGCGGGTATGGAGGTCATCTACACGGGCCTCCGGCAGACGCCAGAAATGATCGTCCAAGCCGCGATGCAGGAAGATGTCCAGGTAATTGGCCTATCGATTCTCTCCGGAGCGCATATGGCAGTGGTGCCGCGCGTTTTGGAGCTCCTTCGTGAGAATCAGATGGAAGATGTGGCCGTAATCGCCGGGGGAATTATCCCAGACGAGGACGGCATCAAGTTGAAACAGCTCGGTGTGGCCGCGGTGTTCCCCCCCGGCTCTTCGTTGGAGGAGATTGTGACCTTTATCAGGTCGGCCGTCCGGCCGTCATGAAAGAGGGCCGCCGCCGGCGCCGGGCATCAGGATCCCTACATGCAGGAACGCCAGAATATAGCTGTATTCGTCGATTACGACAACATCGAGATTGGTGTGAAGAGCACGCTTCGCCGTGAATTTGCCGTCTCTCTTTGTCTCGATGCTTTGAAAGAACGCGGTGACATTGTCGCCAAGTTCGCCTACGCCAACTGGTCGCGCCAAGAAGGCGCGGTACGACAGATGGCGGAGAACGCGGTCCAAATGGTCCAACGGCTTCCCTCCCCGCGCGGCGACAAGAACGGCGCGGATATCAACCTGGCGCTGGATGCGCTGGAGATGGCGTTCACCCACAAAAACGTGAACTCCTTCGCGATTATTTCGGGTGATAGCGACTTCATCCCGTTGGTCAATAAGCTGAAGGCTTACGGCAAGACAATTTATATTGTCGGCGGCAAGGCTTTTACGTCGACCATTCTGCAGCAGAATTGTCACGAATTTATCTCTTATGAGTCTCTGCTGGATGACTCGAAGTATCCGCCGCGGGAGGGCCAGGCTCCACGCCCGACGCCCATTCCTTCCGCCACGGCGCTGCTGGCGGCATCGGCTGGCGTGGTTCCGCCCGCATCCACGCAACCGCAACCGCACGGCGAAGGTCACCGGCGCGGCCGGGATCACCGGCGTCCAGCGCCGCTGGACCTGCCGCACGCGCTGCCGCTCGTGGAGCGTGCCCTAGCCACGCTGCGCCGCCGCGGCGTGCAACCGCAATTGGGCTTGCTGAAGAGCACCATGCTCCAGTTGGATCCTAGCTTCAATGAGCGCGCTTATGGAACGGGATCGTTTTCGGACTTTGTGGACAAGTTGGAGTCCAATGGCTATCTGGCCACGACGGGTCCGGAGGGTCGCAAGACGATTGAAGTGAAGCCGGCCGCCGAAGCTGTCATCACTCCGAAGAAAGAAGAAGCGCTTCCGCTCCTTCGAGAGGTTGTCGATTACTACAAGCTCGATCTGGAAGACGGAGTGACCGCCGATGCCTTATCGGCCTGGGTGGTGGAACGGCATCCGCAGTTCGACGCGCAGAAGTATGGATTCCAATCTTTTTCGGAATTTTTGAATTTCGCACAGGATAATTTCCTGGTTCGCGTGGAAGCCGACGCGGCGCGCGGGTTGATCGCCTATCCGGCCGCCGAGATTGCACCGGCGCCGCCGGCCCCGGACATAGAAGTGCCGGCCGTCGCCGCAGCCGCAGCCGCGGAAGGACACACGGAAATTGTCCCGGAAGCCGAACCGGCCGCCGAGGAAGAGCCCGTGACGATCGCCGCCCTTGCCGCCGAACCGCAGGAAGACGAAAAACCGAAGCGCGCACCAGCCCGGAAACGTACAGCTGCCAAGAAGACGGCCGCTGCCAGCGGATCCACGACGGTTCGCCGTCCACGCGCGCGGAAGCCGGTGGAATAAACCATGATCGAACGCTACAACATCCCGGGCGCGGTGGCGCCGCGTGGGCCTTACTCCCACGCGGTGCGCGCCGGCGAATTCCTCTTTGTTTCGGGGCAGGGGCCGATTGATCCGGCTACGAATGAATTTTCGTTCGGCACAATTGAGCATGAAACAAGGCTGGTATTGAACAACATCCGGCTGATTCTGGAGTCTGCGGGCGCTTCCCTGGCCGACGTGGTGAAGTGTTCCGTATTTCTCCGTGACGGCGGCGACTTTGCGGCCATGAACGCGGTGTACGCCGAGTTCTTCGGTGAGAACAAACCCACGCGGACAACCGTGGAATCGAAGTTTGCGAATCCCACCATGAAGGTGGAGATCGATTGCGTGGCTTACCAGCCGAAAGCGTAATCTATAGCCATGAGCGGAGCGGCGGCACTTGTCCTGATCGATCTGCAAACAGCTATTGACGATCCGTCCTGGGGCGTGCGGAACCACCCGCACGCCGAGGCGCGGGCCCGGCGGATGTTGACGCTATGGAGACATCTGCGCTGGCCGCTATTCCACATCCGGCACGATTCGCGCGATCCGCAATCTACCTACCGGCCCGGCCAGGCCGGCCATGCCTTCAAGGCTGAAACGGCTCCGCAAGAGGGCGAGCGCGTTTTGGCGAAGAATACGTGCAACGCGTTCGCCAGCACAGATCTGGCGGCGCATTTGCGCGCCGCTGGCGCTTCCCGTGTGTTCGTCTGCGGGGTGATTACCAACAACTCGGTAGAATCCACCGTGCGCGCCGGCGGCGATTTGGGCTTTTCCATGTATCTGGCCGAGGATGCCTGTTTTACGTTCGGCAAAGGGCGTTGGCCGGCGCAAGATGTGCATGATCTATCGGTTGCCAATATGGAAGGCGAATATGCGGTCATCACCACATCGGCACGCGTGGTGACCGGGTACCTGGACGGGCTGTTTGAAATGCCGCAGGCGCAGGTCGGTTTGCGCGCCGCCGGCATCGCGTGGCGCAGCAACGGCGGCGATGCCCTGGTTCTGGCCGCGCTGTTGGGCGCGGTACCGGGGTTGCCTCTGCGGGACCTGGGATTCGCCGATGCTGTTTGCTCCCTGGTGGAGCAGCGTATTACAACGCTTCGCTATCTGGCCGGGCGGGATGCCACGCGGCAGGGGCTGACAGCCGAGGATCTGGAACTTGTGGTGCGGCACGGCGGACCGCTATCCGACTATCAATCGGAGATTTTCGGGGACCGGGCGGTGAGTTTCACACTGCTTCGATTGCGTCAGTTTGAAGAGCAAGCCCGCTTACCGGGCGCCGCGACTCCTCCCTTTGCCGATATACGCTCCATCGTGGAAGCTCACCTTAACGGCGCGCCCTCCCAACAGGCATGAGGCTGTAGTCCGAGGGCTTTCACGACGGTCGGGGCCATGTCGATATTGCGCGGCCGTCCAGAGAGTTCCCCCGGAACGATGCCAGGGCCCGCGAAGATCAGCGGAACTTCCAGTTCGTTTGTAGTGTCGTTGCCGTGTTTGGTTCCCGTTCCGCCATGGTCCGCCACCAGCACAATCAGCGTCTTTTCCCGCGGCGTCATAGCCACGAGTTTTCCGATCAAGCCATCGATCTCTTTCACGGCCGCCTTGTATTCCGGCCCTTCCCATGTCTTTCCGTGGCCGGCATGGTCTACGTCGTCCAGGTGCACCCACAGCAGCAAGGGCTTGTTCTGTTTCCAATAGGCAATGGCCGCCTCCGTTGCCTGGGGTGAACCTTTCACATGGGCGACATGGCTGGCGCTCGCTTTTTCCACCAACCGGCCGAACCCCTGCCAATCGTGTATCGCTGCCAACGTGGCCTGCGGGCGTTGCGCGTGGATCACGCCAAAGAGACCGGGAAATATGCCTTCCGGCCCTTTGCAGGCTGGCGCGATTTTGAATTGGAAGCGTTCCCATTCGTTGGAATGCACCCCGTGCATCTCCGGCCCGGCTCCCGAAAGCAGGGACATCCAGTTGGGCGAACTGACCGTGGGCATGACGCCGCGCGAGCGTAGCGTCCAGGCGCCTCGATCCATAAGGGCGTGGATGTTGGGCGTATCGGCATCGCGCACGCCAGCGGAAGAGAGCCCATCAACGCCGATGATGAGAACGTGCGAGAGAGCAGCGAGAAGAAGCGTCATGGCAGTTCCGCATAGAGAGCAGTTTCGAAGGTAAGCAAGAGCGACATGGCCGCCGGATCACAAAAGGGAAGGAATTGCATCATCAGCAGCGCACAGATGCCGCGCGCGGGGTCCATCCAGTAAAAAGTATTGCGTATGCCGGCCCAGGCGAGGCTGCCGGCGGAGCGGCCGTTGGGATAGCCGACGGTGTTGATGAGGAAGCCGAGGCTGAACTGGTCGCGCTCGCCGGGGTGGAAATCGACGTCGCAGGCGCGGTACGGCATCGTTGTACGCATCCGTCCGGCGTCTAGCGTGCCCACCTGGTTGGCCATCATTTCGGCGATCATGCGTTCGCTCAGAATCTGGATGCCGTCTTCGGCCGTTCCGCGGCGGAGCAGCATCTGGAGGAAACGGGTATAGTCCGGGGCTGTGGAATACAATCCGCCGCCTCCATTGAAGAAGTCCGGCGCCGGGGGCGAAACGCGAGGTTGGGCCTGCAGGGACCCGTCCGGCTCGCGCTGATAGCTGACCGCCAGGCGTGCGAACTTAGAGGCCGGAACCAGAAAGCTGGTGTCGATCATGCCGAGCGGGCGTAGGATATGCCGTTGGAAGTAATCCTCCAGCGATTCGCCGGAGACGGCTTCCACCAGGCGTCCGGCCCAATCCACATTGATGCCGTACTGCCATTGCGTACCTGGCTTATGAACGAGAAACGGAGGATCGATGCGGCCGTATCGCTCGGCGAGAGGATGATTCCACGGATAGGAAAAACCGGCGGTGTGCGACAGGAGTTGGCGTGCGGTGACGGAATAGGCCGGTGCGCTAAACCGCGGATCGCCGTCGGCGCCGAAGCCTTCCAGGACGGGCAGGTTGCGCAACGCGGGAAGATGACGATCGACGGGAGCGTCGAGATCCAGAAGGCCTCGTTCCACCAGTTGCAGTACGGCTACTGTCGTTATGGCCTTCGTCATGGAGGCGATGGCAAAGATGGTATCCGCCGCAGTCTCGCCGAATGCGGCGGAGTAAAGCACACGATTCTTGTCCGCAGCGATCGCAACGGCAGAGGGAATTTGCAGTTGCTTCACCGCTTGGCCGATGGCGAACGTAACGTTTTCTTGCACGCCTTCGGATTATATGTCTTGTTCCGGCGCGTGATTCGGATAAGATGTTTCTGCTATGCGCGGACCCAATGACCCCTTGCCGTCAGTGCCTGGATGCGACGGCACGCCAGAGGGGTGGGCCACCGGCGCGCGGAAGGTCCGGCCGCCTTTTGGGTGGAGCCGGGCTCTATTGGACATCTACAAAACGTGAAGGTAACAACGAAATGAAACGACGCGATTTTCTATCCCTGGCCGCAGCTCCGGCGCTGCCGGCGCTGGCGTGGGCGCAGGAGAAAAGCAAGCTCAAGATCACCGATATCAAGATTGTGAAAACGCGGCCCCGGAAGCCGTATCCCACCTACAAGCCTGCCGATGGCGCGTGGTCCACGCAGTTTGTGGAAGTGGCGAACCCTGTTTCCATCTATCCGGAATTCAAGCCGCGGCGTGAACTGTTCGGCGCAACCAACGTGCCGAGCTTCACGGTGGAAGTCACGACGGACAAGGGCATTAAAGGCTATGGGAACGGCGGCCCGGGCGGCGGCGCGATTGTCACCGGGCATCTGGCCAAACTCATGATGGGCCGCGATCCATTCGATATCGAACGGAACTGGGATATCTGCTGGCGGGCCACGATGTCCTATGGCCGTATGGGCGTCACGATGAACGCCATCAGCGGTTTCGATATGGCGTTGTGGGACATTGTCGGCAAAGCGTTGAACCAGCCGGTGTACCGGTTGCTGGGCGGCGAAACGAAAGACCGCGTGCCCTGCTATTGCACGGGCAACGACATTGAACAACATGTTGAGTTCGGCTACAAGATGCTGAAACTGGCCATCCCGCACGGTCCGGCGAGCGGACGGGCGGGCATGAAAGAGAACCTCGAATTGGTGAAGCGCGCCCGGCAGGCGGTAGGTCCGGACGGGGAAATCATGCTCGATTGTTGGATGGCATGGACAGAGCGCTACACGGTGGAGATGGCCGAGATGATGGCTCCTTACCGTATTTACTGGATGGAAGAGGTATTGCAGCCGCACGATTACGCAGGGTTTGGCCGCCTGAACACGGGCATCAAGTCTACGCGCATCGCGACCGGCGAACATGAATACGGCCGCTACGGGTTCCGCTATTTGCTGGAAGCCAACGGCGCATCCATCTGGCAGCCCGATATTCAATGGTGCGGCGGCTTAACGGAGCTACGCCGCATCGCGGCGATGGCGTCGGCCTACGACATTCCGGTGATTCCGCACGGCGGCGGCCTGAACGGTTCCACGCACTTCACGATTTCGCATGTGAATGCGCCATGGGCCGAACTGTTCCTGCCGGCTCCGGGTGGGCCGAAGGAAGTCTACCAGCTGTTTGAAGAGAACTACAGCATTTCGCGCGGTCCGGACGGCATCTATATGCGTCCGCCGGATCGTCCGGGCTGGGGCTGGGATATCGAGGTTGCGGGGTGACACTCGCCGCCGCGCTGGCTGTCCTCACTTTGACACCCTGGCCGGACCCGTTCGACGAAAATTTCCTCCGCCGCTTGCCTCAGGCAGCGGCGGAGGAAACCGTGGAAATGCGGCCGGAACCGGCGCGGGAGTGGGTGACGGCCGTGCGCCGTATGGCGGAAAGCGCACCCGCCAAACAGCAGTACGTGCAGTTTTTGAAGGAGCTGTACGGCTACAACATCGGCCGCTTGAATAAGGCCTATGGAATGGAAGCCGGTTCGTTTACCGAGTTGTTGAGTTATGACTACCGCCGCCTGGACTTGGCGCGCCCGGCGGTTCGCCGCGACGATGCGGCTTTTCTCAAAATATTGACCGACGCCGTTCTCGATGCAGTCCGCCAGAAGCGATAACCTCCCGGAGAGACATCCACGATGAAATATGCACTCACCGCAGCCGCAACGTTTGCGCTGCTCAGTTCCTGCTCCTCGTCCGCGCCGGACAAACCACCGGTTGCCGAGGAGAAGAAGGCGGAAACGCCGGCTAAGCCGGCGGCGCAACCAGCCGGCGCAGGCGGCATTCTGCGCGTGGATGCGGCATTGAACGGGCTGGTTCCCGCCGGCGCGAAAATCGAAAAGGTGGCCGGCGGCTTCCAATTTACGGAAGGTCCGCTCTGGTTTAAAGAATCGGGCAACCTGTGGTTCAGTGACGTACAAGGGAATGTCGTCCGGCAATTGGCTCCGGACGGAGCCGTCACCGAGATCCTCAAGCCCGGCGGTTTCGACGGTAAGGATGCGCCGGAGGGGGCCTTCATTGGGCCCAATGGCATGACTTTCGATAAGGACGGCAACGTGCTTATTGCCCAGCACGGCAATCGCCGCATCGCGCGCCGCAACAAGGCCGGCGTCGTGACCACGTTGGTCGACCGGTTTGAAGGCAAGCGTCTCAACAGCCCGAACGATCTGGTTTTCAAGACGGATGGCGCACTCTACTTTACGGATCCGCCTTATGGCCTAACCAAGCAGGACGACGATCCCAAGAAAGAACTGCCCTATAACGGTGTTTTTCGTCTGAAAAACGGTAAGCTGACGCTCCTGAACAAGGAAATGACGCGTCCGAACGGCATCGCATTTTCGCCCGATGAAAAGTGGCTCTATGTCGCCAACTCCGACGCCGCGCGGAAAGCTTGGATGAAGTTTCCCGTGCAGGAGGACGGTACGTTGGGGCCGGGCAGCGTATTTGCCGACGTGACCGCCGAACAGGGCGAGGGGCTGCCGGATGGATTGAAAGTGGACGCCAAGGGCAACGTGTGGGCCACCGGTCCTGGCGGCATTTGGATCTTCAGTCCGGAGGGTAAACACCTCGGAACCATTCAACCCACCGAAGTGCCCGCCAATTGCGCTTTCGCCGAAGACGGCTCGGTACTTTGGATGACCGCGCGCACCTCCGTCTACCGCATCAAATTGAAGTAACAAGGAGAGTACCTATGAACCGTCGCAAAGCAGTTCTCACCGCTATCGGAACCGCCGTCGCCTTGCAGGCCCAGACCAAAAAGAGCGAAGAACCCGTCATTCAACTGCACGTCGATATGACGGTAGAACCCGCCAAGGAAAAAGATCTTAAGAAGAACTTCAAGGAGATCTTCAAGCCCGCCATGGCCAAGCAGCCGGGCTATCTGCATGTCTATCTGTTGAAGCTTCGCGAAGCAAAAGCCGGCAAGGCGCCCGAAGGCGCGAACTACCGGCTCGTGATCAACTTTAAGACCGAGCAGGACCGGTTGAATTGGGTGAAGACCGACATTCACCAGAAGGCGTGGCCCACCATCGAAGGGACGTTTAAGGTAAAGTCCTACACCGCGATTCTCTACGACCAGATTTAATCGCGGGTCAACCACCGGGCTGAGTTACGAATCAGGCGCTGCATCATCGGATGGTTCAGCGCCTGCGGCGTATGCCCCGGCGAAAGGTAGACGAACCGGCCTTTGCCCATCTCGCGCCACCATCCGCCGGCGGCGGACAGATTGTCCGGTGCAATGGTCCGCAGCAGCATTTGCTCTTTGTCCAGGTAATATTTGACGGTGTGCTGCTCGTCGAAAGCCGTGTAATCGTTGATGCCCGCGGTCACCGGATGATTTTTGTTTTCCACCCGGACCGTGAAATCGTACGGTTTGGGGTGGCCGCCGTAGTCGCCGCCGAAAAGTTTGTAATAGAGGCCGCCTGCCGGATAGATGCCCTGCGAGTTGTGCAGGGCCAGGAATCCCCCGCCATTGTGCACAAAGTCCCAGATCGCCTGTTGCTGGGCGTCTGTCATCCACTTCACGGGCGGCTTGTCGTAGCCGTCCGGCCAGTTCATGCCGTCACGCAGAATGATCAGCATTTGATGCTCTTTCAGGCTCTCGGCGTTCAGCATGGCGACGTTCTCAATAAACGTGACCGGAATATTCTCTTCCATCAGGGCCTTGGATAGACCTTCGCGAATGTAGACGGGACTGTGATAACGATCACCAACCAAGGCTAAGGCCCGCGGCCGCTTCCAGGTTTGGAACACCTTGCCGGTGTCCTGGGCACAGAGCGTTCCCAAGAGAGAAATCAAAAGAAATAGGCGCATCGCAAGAGGGACGTTATCATAGCGAAGTGGGCCATGGGGAATCCGGTTCTACAACTCGAGACGTTTTTCCTCTTCCCGTTTGTCATTGACAAGGAAGTGGTCGCCTCCGCGCATGCGGACTTCTGGCCTCCACTACGCAGTTGGATCGATGGCCTGGACGATTGGCTGCGCTCTGAAAACTGCGCGACCGATTCGCCGATCCGCAACCGTCTGGGGGGCTGGCGGCGCGCCTCCTACTCCGAATTCGATCTTGACTCGCGCGCCTACCAGGACATGGTCTTCTTCCACCCGTTTGTCCGGCGGGTGTTTTTCGATACGAAGTCCAGCGATCAGGCGACGCTCCTGCGCGTCTACGAAATGATGCTGCCGCAGACGCTCCCTCTGCTCTGGCAGGCCCACGATGTGCGGGGCCGCTCTTGCGCCGTTCCGATCACCGACCTCCGTCTCTTCCTGTTCGCCAACGGCGTCGGTATCCTATCCATCGGCGTCAAACGGAAAGACTGCTCCGTGCGCGAGGCGCTGTGGATGAACGAGATGATGCGGAAGGTCTATCCCACCAGCGGCCGCCAGCGCCGGGAAGGCCGCGTACCCGCCTCTTCCCGCCTTACCGTCGGCGAAGAAACCCTGGCGGAGGAAACCTTCGAGGCCGGCGCCATCGTCCAGTTCCAGCCGCCGCTTTCCAGGGTCGTCCAATCGCTGCTCTACTTTCTGAACTATGACACGCTGGAGTACGAGCAGATCTTTGACGAGCGCATGATTCCGTACTCGTTTATGGTCGTGGATCCCGATTTCGGCTCTCCGGAACAGGTGGAGCAACTGTTCAGCCGTTTCCTTTACGTGGATCGCGATGGCGAAGGGTTCCGCTACGATCCCGAGTTCACACGAGAGCAGATGCGCCATCACTGCTACACCCGTTGGGCGCATGAGGGTACCTACTACGGCTTCACGCGCTATTCCAACGTAACCCTTGCCCGCGGCGTTTCGGACCGCGGCCTGCACCTGGCGCAGGAAGGACACCTGATCGAGCGCATGTTCGCGGGACGTTACTACCTCATGGCCATCGTAGCGCTCTTCTACCGCGCCACTCTGCTGGATTTTGCCGAAAGCGTCGCGCTTGTCAGCCGCCGGCTGTATGAAAATCTTTCCGTGGGCCGCCTGGAGCGTCAGAATGTGGAAATTGCCACCGACCTGCGAAATGAATTCCTGAATTTTTCGAACTACTGGTATTTCGACGAACTCGCCAACAAGGACGAAGAGATCGAGCACTTCCAGATGCAATGCCGCGCTTATCGGGTTGAAGAACTGCGCGTGCAGATTGAGGAAGAGTTGGCCAATATGAACGCGGCGTTAACCGAATACAACCAAGTGCGAAGCACGGAAGCCGTCAATCGGCTCGCCATGCTCAGCATGATATTCGGCGCCGGCGCGGTGTTGACCGGCTTCTTCGGGATGAATTTCGGCTACTTATTTGAGAAGTATCTGTTCAAGCCGGAATCGGACACGATCAACATTCACTTGGGTGCTGTCGCAGTAGTCACCTTAATCACCTTCAGCATCATCCTGCTCGGCGTCTATCTGGTGCTGGTTAACTGGCGAGACTACAAATTCATCATTCGCACGCACAACGCGCCCACCAAGCGCCATCGCTGGTTCAGCCTCCGCCTGAACGGCTAGCGCTATTCGCGCCCGAACTTGGGCTCCTTGCGCGTACCCGTGATCTTGATCTTCGTATATAGCCCCGCGCCGTTCTTGGCGAAGAATGGGTCCACGGGTTTCAGCGCCCAGCGTTTCCACCCTGTCTGCGTTTGCGACAGCTTGGCCTGCAACTTCAAATCGCCGTGGAAATCCAACGCTTCGCTATCCAGGTCGTAGGTTCCGTTGAGCCGCAAATCCGCCCCGGGAATGCCAAAAACGAGGTTGCTCATGGTGATCGCCTGGTCCGACATTTTGAACTTCCCGCTCATGCCGGAAACCACTTCGTCGATCTCCTCATTCTTAGGCTGGCCCTGCGCCTGGCGGCTCATCTTGTCAATCCGGTCTTGTATCTGCGAACGCAGGAACTTCGCATTTGTAATGTGAAAGTCTCCGTCGAGTTGCAGTTTCTCTACCACCTTGCCGCTCATCGGGGGGATAACGATCTTGCTCTTCATTTTCAGTTCGCCCGCCATGAATGGCTGATTGCCTTTCATCGCCAGAAGCAGAACGTCCTCCAGCCGGCCGCGCGGCATATCGACATCGAGAGCAATAGTTCGCCGCTGGTCGCCGTCATGTTTCACAATCCCGCCGCTGGTCACGAAGGAGGTTTTCCCTAACGTGCCGTGTACAGGCTTCAAGATCGTGTTGCCGTTCGTACCATCCACGCGGACTTCAAACGTCGTTTGCAGCGGCACCTTATTGCCGGCCGTTTTCAGCATGAAGTCGGGAACTGTCGCTTCACCCTTCGCGGTGATGTCGTTCAACTGGCCTTCAAAGGAGCCGGTAGAATTCAGGATTCCGGCAATAGCGCGGAAAACAGCCAGGTTGGCCCGTTCAAATTTGTAAGTGCCGTTCAGCGGGCTGGATCCCGGCTCCTCACGGTCCCAGGGGCCGAACTGTCCTGTGGCAATCACCTCGCCCGGCGGTTTGGCGTTGCGGATCTCCGCTTCATAGCGCATCGGTACGCCAATGCCAGCTTCGCTCAACCGCACCCGGTGCAGTTCAAACTCCAACGGAACGCGCGTTTTATCTTTTGGCGAGATCACCAGTTTGGCATTGGTGATCAACACTTCGTTGATCGTGATGCTGGATGCCGCCCCGGGCTTTTCGCCGGTGGAAGGCGGCGGCGCGGAGGACTTAGGCCGTTCTCCTTTTGGCGGAACGATCAGCACCATGCCGTCCAACCGCACGCTGGTGAGGCCTTTGTTAGGTTGCGCCAATTGGCCCAGGTCCACTTCGAAGCGCATGTGATCGATGCGGATCAACTGGTTCGCGTCTTTTTTCAGCAGAATGCCCTCTCCGACAACCGCGGCCAACACGCCACGGCCTTGCGATACGTAGAGTTTCACGGGCGAAAGCGCGGGAATGTGGATGCGCAGAGAGGCGATCTCCACATCGGCCAAAAACTTCTCTCGCAGGTACTGCACGGCCTGGTCTTTGATGTACGGTTCAATTTTTGAAGCGTACTGTTTGGCCAGAAACAGGAGAAGCAGACCGCCGACGACTGGCACGCCGAGAAGTGTGGCTAATATCCATTTTGTTTTCCGCTGCATAGATTGACCGTCCAAGCATATGATATGCCGGGACGTCCGGTAGTTGCCGGAAGTATCGGAATCTCGTATACTCATTCTTTGGGCGCTATGCGTCCACGGCTAGGTTTGTCCCTAGCGCAGAGAACAGGAAAGAGTAATGCCGAAGCGTACATTTCAGCCGAATAACCGTCACCGCGCCAAGACCCACGGGTTCCGTGCGCGCATGCAGACGAAGAATGGCCGCGCCGTCCTGGCCCGCCGCCGGGCCCGTGGCCGTTGGAAGTTGACGGTCAGTGACGAACGCGCCGTCCGTGCCTCCCACGCCCACGAATAAAAGCAATAACCGGTTTACCAAGAACAGCCGGCTGCTGAAATCGGTAGAATTTCGAAAAGTCTACGACAACGGCAGCCGTTTTTCGTGTCCCTACTTTGTGGCCTTTCTGTTCCGGCATCCGTCCGCACCCGGGTCTAACCCGGAAGTTCTGCGCACGACTGGGCCTCGAGTTGGATTCACCATTCCGCGCGCAGTTGGGAAAGCTGTTATCCGTAATCGGATTCGCCGGCGTATCCGGGAGCAGTTGCGCCTCCATCTGCGCGAGTTGGACGCGTGCCTAGATATTGTTTTGAACCCCCGCCGCGCGGCGGCGGAAGCGCCCCTGCCGGATTTGATCCGGCAATTGGAAAGGCTGATGGAACGATGCCGCGCGTAATCGTCATCGGCCTGTTGCGATTTTATAAGGCAGCCATCTCTCCCTGGCTGCCCTCGGCTTGCCGTTTCCGGCCGACCTGTTCGGAGTACATGATGGACGCCGTGTCCCGGTATGGCGTCATCCGCGGCGTTTGGTTGGGCTGTAAACGGCTCGGCCGCTGCCACCCGTTTCACGCGGGCGGTTATGACCCTGTCCACTGATTCTGCGACCATAAAGGTTTCCGTCCAAAGAGTTCCAACCAATGGCTGAAGGCAAAAAAACTTTATCGATGGAGCAGCGTCTGCTGCTCGCGTTCGTCCTGATGGGCGGCGTCATTTTCCTGTCCCAGTACCTGCTTCCGAAGCCGCCGCAGTCCGCGGCGCAGAAGAAAGCGGCGGAGGCGACCAAGAAACAGGAAGCGCCCGCATCCGCCGCGCCCGCCGCTACGCCGGCCCCGGCCGGAGAGACCGCCGCGCCCACCGTGGCCACTCAGGCCGATTACCCGGTCTTTGAGAATGATCTGTATCGCGTCAAATTCTCCAACAAAGGCGCCGTAGTGTTGGAATGGTCGCTCAAACAGTTCAAGGACGCAGAAGGCAAGCCCCTGAATCTGGTCAACGACGAAAACGTCACCTTGCTCGGAACCCGGCCCTTTGCCTATCAGTTCAAGGAACAGAAACCCTCATCGGACCTGAACGAAAAACTCTTCGCGGTCACGCGCACAGCGGATGGCGTGGCGTTCGATTATAACGACGGTTCGACAGTTGCCCGCAAGTCCTTCCGTTTTATCCCCGGCCGCTACCTGGCCGACGTCGATAGTAGTGTCGCGGAAAAAAATGCCGCGGTCACGCATGCTTTAGTGTGGCGCGGAGGCTTCGGGGATCACACCGTACAAAAAGCCTACGCCGCCCAATTTGCCGTCTATCTGCCGCCCAGCGATTCGTCGCCCACCACATTTGAAAGCTCGAAAGCAAAAGACGCCCCCATCGTCAACGCTGGCAACTATGTATTCGCTGGCCTGCAGGATCAATACTTTGCCGCTGTCGCGCTTCCAAAACCCGGTCAGACGATCGAGTTGACCGCCCTTTCCGATTCGCTCCCTTATCCCGCGAAATCAACGGACCACATGCCTTTCGTAGGCGCCTCGCTCAGTATCCCCGGCCGCAATCAATTCACCATGTTCGTCGGGCCGAAGGATTTGGATCTGTTGGCGGAGACCGATAAGCGCCTCGTCTCGCTGGTCGATTGGGGTTGGTTCGGCTGGATTGGCCGTCCGCTGTTTGCCGCATTGCGCTGGTTGGATTCCCACGTGGTCAACAACTGGGGCTGGTCCATCATTTTGCTGACAGTGCTCATCAATCTCGCCCTCATTCCGCTGAAACTCTCCAGCATGCGGTCGATGAAGAAAATGCAGTCGCTGCAGCCGGAAATCCAGCGGATTAACGACAAATACAAAGGCGTTGGCTTCAACGATCCGCGCAAACAGGATCAAAACAAGGAGGTCATGGACCTCTACAACAAGCACGGCGTCAACCCCGCCGGCGGTTGCGTGCCCATGCTGCTCCAGTTCCCGTTTTTCATCGGGTTTTACAAGGTGCTCAACGTCGCCACCGAACTGCGCGGCACGCCCTGGTTTTGGGTGAAGGACCTGAGCCAGCCGGAAACCATTCCGGTGCGCATTCTTCCTCTGCTCATGATCGGCAGCCAGTTCTACCTGCAGAAAATGACTCCTACCAGCGGTATGGACCCGTCGCAGGCTCGCATGATGTTGCTGATGCCGCTGATGATGGGCTTCCTGTTCTACAACGCCTCCAGCGGTCTGGTGTTATACTGGCTTACCGGAAACTTGGTTGGTATCGCGCAGCAGTTACTGTTCAATAAGTTGATGCCGGCCAGCCCGGCGCCACAGTTGCCAGCTAAAAAGAAGGCGAAATAAAGAGGAGCTTGATTCGGACTACGGCATGAGCGGCTCGAGGAAATACACAGTCGAAGAACACGGACCGCGCATCCGCCAGTTTCTGGAACCCGTGCTGGCGGCGGCGCACTTGGAATTGAAGTTTGACGCTGTTCCCGGCCGGACCGTACACCCGGAAATCGAAGATCCCCATCTTATGGTGATCTTCACGGGGCAGGATGTGGACCTCCTGCTCGCCAACAAGGGAGAGCTCATGCTCGCCCTCGAGCACCTCACGTTGGAGATTTTGGACGTCCCTTCGGACGAACATGCGCTTCTCTGTTTTGATGCCAACGACTATCGCGTCATGCGCATCGAAGAACTCCGCATGACGGCGCAAACCGCCGCCGAACGCGTCATTAAGACGGGCGATCATTTCCAGTTCAATCCGATGACCAGCCGGGAGCGGCGCATCATTCATCTCGCACTCCGCGGCGAGACGCGCGTGAAGAGCGAGAGTTTCGGCACGGGGCCAGTACGGCAAGTAGTCATTTACCGTGCGGATCTCCCCGCGCCCACCAACATCGTGCTGAAGCCTGTGCCGCGTCCTCGCCGGGACGACGAACGGGAAAATGATCGCGGCGATCGCCGCGGACGAGACCGGGATCGCCGTGGCCCCGGCGGCTCCGGCCCGCGCCGAGGGCCTCGTCCCCGCAACACCTAAGTGGATACCATCGTAGCTATCGCCACCCCGCCCGGACGCGGGGGAATTGGCGTCGTTCGCATCTCGGGCTCAGGCGCGCGTACGGTTGCCGATGCGCTTGTGCGCCGGCGGGAACACGCAGTGTGGAAGCCAAGGCACGCTACCGTTGGTGAGCTTGTGGATGATGCCGGAGAAGTGGTGGATCAGGTGGTGGCCACTTGGTTTGCCGCGCCGCGCAGTTACACCGCCGAAGATGTCGTGGAAATTGCCTGCCACGGAGCCCCGGTTGTCTTGCGTTTTTGCGTAGAGCAGGCTTGCCGCCGCGGGGCTCGTCTGGCCGATCCCGGTGAATTCACCCTACGTGCCTTCGTTCACGGCCGCATTGATCTTCCGCAGGCGGAAGCCGTCCGGGATCTCATCGACGCAACGACGCTGTACCAGGCTCGCGTGGCCGCCCGCCAAGTGGAAGGGTCCGTGGCCCGGCTGCTTGCGCCCTGGAAAACGCAGCTGCTCGAACTCATCGCGCTTCTGGAAGCCGGCATCGACTTCGCGGAAGACGACATCTCCGTCGCCCCTCCCGAAGAGATTCTCCATCGCCTCGCGCCTCTCACGGCGGGGATTGAGCGGTTGGCGAATAGTTTTTCCTACGGGCGGCTGGTGCACCACGGCATTTCGCTGGCCATCGTGGGCCGCCCCAATGTAGGAAAAAGCTCTCTTTTCAACCGTTTGTTGGAACAGGACCGCGCCATCGTCACCGATATTCCGGGCACCACGCGCGATCTGGTGAGTGAGACCGCCGCCTTGGACGGCGTACCTGTCCGGTTTGTCGATACCGCTGGTATCCGCGCCTCGGGCGACGTCGTAGAGTCGCTTGGCATTGAACGTTCCTTGCAAGCCATGGCCGATGCGGATCTCACCCTGGTTGTCCTGGATGCCTCGTCCCCTTTAACGACGGAAGACCAACAGATCCTCACCCGGGCAGCGGAGCAGGGACGCTACATAGTTGCCGGGAATAAATCGGACCTGGCCTCGGAAGCTGCGTTGCCCGCTGGAGCTATCGCTGTCTCCGCGGTCACTGGTAGAGGACTTCCCGCACTCAGGCTTGCCGTGCTGGACGCTATCGGCCATGCGTCCGGTGCGGGGCACGAGTTTGCGTTCATTACGTCGCTCCGGCAGGAACAGCTGCTGACTGAGTGCGCCGGCGCACTGCAATCGGCCCGCCTTGCCGTCGAAGAGCATATCCCCCACGAAATGATGTTGTTGGATCTCTACGCCGCCTTGCATCCCCTGGACGCCATTACTGGCAAAACCACGGCGGACGATATCCTCAATCGTATTTTTTCCACATTTTGCATCGGGAAGTAGCGGGGAGCGCCGGCTCCCCGCCCCGTGCCTTATTCCGCCACGAGAGTCGCTCGTAGGGAGATTGGCACGGCGGACAGCGCCTTGGAAACCGGGCAGTTCGCCTTCGCGTCCGCTGCGATCACCTGAAACTGTTCGTCGGAAATACCGGGAATTACCGACTCATTCACCAGGTCGATGCCAGTAATGGCGAAACCGCCGCCCGAAGGTTCCAGGTTCACGGAAGCCGTCGTGTGAATCCGCGTGGCCACGTAGCCTGCGATTTGCAGAGCCAGAGAAAACGCCATAGAAAAACAGCCGGAATGTGCCGCGGCGATCAATTCTTCCGGATTAGTTCCCGTACCGTCCGCAAACCGGGAATTGAAGGAATAGGGGCCATTGTAGGCTCCGCTCCCGAACTCGATGTTTCCCGCGCCGGTCTTCAGATCGCCTTTCCATTCGGCCTTGGATTTACGAATAATCATTTTCTGTCTGTCTCCTGGAAGCTTCGATGTCGGCAGTCCGGAGACAGTTGCAACAATATCTCACGACCCCGAGGCCCAAGCCGTCCATTGCCAATGTCCCATGCGTTTTTCGCTAAACAGGCGTGGTTCGCCCAGACCGCGCACATCGGCCTCCGCGGCCCACCCTGAATGCCCGTCCAGCCGGGACGCGCGGATCCAACCGTTCCGGACGCGAGCGCTGCCCGTGTGCAAAACGTCGAAATGCAGGGGACAAACCACGCGGGCGCCAGGATCCGCCGCTGAACGCAACACGGCTCCCGCCCGGACTGCCACTACATGTTCGGTAGCCTCCAGATCTTCAGGAAACTGCGCGAACAGATAGGGAAGAACGAAACCCCCGTCGTAGCGCCCGGCGCCGAAGGCCAATACGCCGCGCAGGACAGCCCAACCGCCAGTCCGCATTTGCTGCAACAACTCGTCCGGGCCCGGCGGCATATCGATGCCTGTAATGACATCTCCCGCGCATAGGGCACGTAGCGCGGATTCGTTCTCTGTCCGCGCTGCCGCCCGCAGCGCCGCCAAAAAGCGTGCGAATCCGGGATCGGAACCGGAGTCGTCTGTCGGAGGTAAGCGCCGCCTCCCGTTGGCCGCCATGGCCGGGAGGGTGCAGGATACCAGGAATGCGCGGCGCGAAACAGGGTTCACATTACGCCATGCGCATTCGGCCCGGAAATTCTCTCAGCTAATGAATCCGTTGCGAATGGCGAACCGAACCAGGTCGCCCGTTGAGTGCAGGTTCAGCTTTTCCATAAGACGGCTGCGGTGCGCCTCTACTGTGTAGACGCTTAACTTCAGCTGGTTGGCGACATCTTTGTTCGTCTTGCCTTCGGCGATCAGTTGCAGCACCTCGCGCTCGCGCGCAGTCAGAAGGTCCACCGGGTTGGTGACATGTTTACGGTAGTCGGTCAAAACCGCATCGGCCACCGAAGGGCTCAGATACGCTTCGCCGCGCGCCACGGCCCGTACCGCGTCCAGTAGCGCATCGTCATCGGCGTCTTTTACCAGGTATCCCTTCGCTCCGGCGCGCAGCATTTCGCGGACATACACCGCGTCGCGGTGCATGCTCAAGGCCAGGACGCGCGTACGCGGCGAAATTTCCCCAATCCGCCGCGCCCCCTCAATCCCATTCAGCCCTTCCATGTTGACGTCCATAATTACTACGTCCGGCTGCGTTCTCTCCGCTTCTTCCACGGCTTCCAACCCGTTCTTGGCCTCCGCCACCACTTCCAGGTCCGGCTGTGCGGAAAGAATCATACGAATGCCTTTGCGTACCACCGTGTGGTCGTCCACCAGCACAATACGAGTTCGTTTACACGGCGCGCTCATCCGTTTCTCCATTTTCCGCATACCGTGCCGGCGCCTGCACCTCCAGCCGGAGGCCGCCCTGTTTCCGGTTCACCGTCTGGAACTCGCCCCCCACGTGCCGCGCCCTGGCCCGCATTCCCACCATGCCTAGGCTCGGTTGCCGCTGGGAACTCCTGTCAATGCCCCGCCCGTTGTCCTCAATGTGCAACACAACCCGATCATCGCTTGTATCCAGCCGGACTTTCACCTCCGTTGCGCCGGAATGGCGTGCAACATTGGTCAGCCCCTCCTGTGCAATCCGGAACAATTGGGTCTCCTGCTCTTCGGTCAGTCGGCGTGGACAGTAAGAAGTGTACTCCGTGGTGATCTGGGTGCGTTCGGAAAACCGCTCGGTTAGCCACCGCAGCCCCGCGTCCAGGCCAAAATCGTCAAGGATAACCGGTCGTAGTAGTTGGCTCAGTTCCCGGACGCCGGTCAATGCTCCTTCCAGAATCTCCACGCACTCGGCCCGGTTCTCCACAAAGTCCTTCCCGTCCATGCGCTTTAGCATGCTGCGCAGGCCGGTTAGCGCCTGGCCCAACTCGTCGTGCATCTCGTGGGAGAACCGCCTCGCCAGCGCCTCTTGGTCCTGCAACATCTGCCAGGATACCCGGTCCAGTTCGTCAGCCTGCCATTCCAGTCTCCGGAAGGCCCGCCGGGTGGTGTACACCGTTACCCCCGCGCAACCGAATGCCAGCAGCAGGCAAATGCCCAAGACCACTTCTAAATCGTCGAGCAGTTGTTGCGACTGCTGTTCGATCTGGCCCTCCAATTCGGCCCCGCGCCCGGAACTGACAAAGTGCCCCCTCACCAGTTCCTGTGCGTTTTCGTGGATCGACTTCGAGCCTTGATACCCGACGTAGGCCGCGGCAATCACCAACAACACCACGAGCGCGAAACCCAATGCCAGAATGCGCAGCACATTCTGCTGGGACAGCGTCTCACGGCGGTACATGCCTTCAGTTTACAGACGGGAGTCCAGCAAGGCAGCGGAGAAGACAGTTCCTGGAGCCATCCTCCCCCTGAAAATCGGAAGGTCTGCGCCCCTCGAGATGGGATGGGTTCCCCGATGATTTCCCGGCATTCTGTTTTACAGGGAGAGTGAATGCGTGATTGCTAACACTTGGAAATCGGACCTCGGCTCTGGATTCCTAGTATTCCTGATCGCGCTACCCCTCTGTCTGGGTATTTCCATGGCGAGCGGTTTCCCTCCCACAGCCGGCATTCTGACGGCCGTGATCGGCGGTATGCTGGTTTCCTTTTTAGGTAGTGCGCGTTTAACCATCAAAGGCCCGGCGGTTGGACTGATCGTGATTGCGCTGGGCGCGGTTACCGATTTAGGCGCCGGGGACAACATTCTTGGGTATAAGCGGGCTATTGCCGCTGGCGTAATTGCCGGATTGATTCAGATCGTGTTCGCGTTGCGGAAAGCAAGCTCGGTTGGCGACCTGATGCCGTCTTCCGTCGTCCACGGGATGCTGGCAGCGATCGGCATCATCATAATCTCCAAGCAGGCGCATATCGCGATGGGGGTTACCCCCCTGGCAAAAGAACCGCTTCCCCTGTTGGCGGAAATCCCGCACAGTATCCTGAACCTGAACCCGGCGGTCTTCTGCATCAGCGCTCTTTCTCTATTGATTCTATTTGGCTTACCAGTCGTGAAGCTGCCATGGGTCGGGATGGTTCCCGGTCCCTTGGCGGTGTTATTGACGGCCGTTCCGCTCGGCTTGCTTTTTGATCTGGAGCATGAACACAACTACTATTTTTCGAACCACCTCTATCATCTGGGTCCGGATTCGCTGGTCCGGCTGCCCGGTTCACTGGCGAGCACAATCGCATTTCCCGACTTCTCCGCCATCCTTAGCTTCGTCTCCATCAAATACATCATCCTGTTCGCCCTGGTCGGCAGCATGGAGAACCTGTTAAGCGTATCTGCCGTCGACTCGTTGGATCCGGAGCAGCGGGCGAGCGACATGAACAAGGATCTTCTCGCCACCGGGGTCGGCAATACATTGGCGGCGGCGCTTGGCGGGTTGCCGATGATCTCCGAGATCGTCCGCAGCAAGGTCAACATCGACGCCGGCGCAAAGTCCAGCCTCTCCAACGTTTTCCACGGCGCATTCCTGCTGCTGTCGCTGGCGCTGGTCCCGGCGCTGCTGCAAAAGGTTCCGTTGGCCGCTTTGGCCGCTATGTTGATCTACGCCAGCTTCCGTCTCGCCTCTGCGAAAGAATTCCTACACGTTTACCGCATTGGCGTCGAACAGTTGCTCCTTTTCGTGACCACCGTGGCGGTCACGCTGGCCACCGGCCTCCTCACCGGCGCCTGTGCCGGCCTGTTGTTGAAGTTGGTTCTCCACCTCAAGAACGGCGCCCGCCTGAGCACCATGTTCCAGGCGATTGCGAAGGAAGAACGGCGTGGAGACGAACTGATCCTCCATGTCCATGAAGCGGCTATTTTTACCAATTTTCTGGCGCTGAGGGCACGGCTGCGAGACGTGGAGGACAGCGTGCGGAAAGTAGTGGTGGATTTTGATAACGCCTGGGTAGTGGATCACACCGTGCTGGAAAGGCTCCGGGGCATTGAGCGAACCTGGACGCAGCGGAAACTGATGCTGACAGGGTTGGGTGGCCAAATGCCCATGTCGTCTCCCCAGCTAGCCGGGCGCAGCAAAGCCCATCCCGCGGTGGCTGCGTGAGCGTACACGCCGATGCGATGGCGCACTTGCACCACGTCGTGGAACGCGCGGCGCACTATCTACCCGCCCAGGGGCCGATCAGTGTCTTCGTTCACCACAATACACTGCACGCGTTCCAACACCTCCCTTTTGAGAAGGCGGTTCTCGAGGCCGCCCAACTCTTTCAGGCCGAGCCCTACCTCACCGAAGAAACCTACCGAAACTGCCTGCGGAGCGGACGGCTGCGCGAGGCGGACCTCGATGTGGCGCTGGCGAAGGAAGCAGACGCGGAGGTTGTCCCCGGGCTGCGGCGGCGCGCCTTGTGGCGCGCGATGCTTGCGCCGGGCGTGCGCCACTTCGATGCCGCGGGCATCTCCTGGCGTCTGGAGGAAGGTGACCTTGCCGCCGATTTTCAGGATCCTGCGTTGCGTGCCCTATTTGAAGCCTGCCTGGCGCGGACCGAGCAGCCTCTTACGGCACGCACGCCCGCGGTCCGCGCAGGTGACGAAGAAGTTCACCCCCTACTAATCCGGCTCTGCGCGGTATATCTCGACCAGGGTTTGTCGTACTGGCCGATGCCGGGCCGTGAGCAGGGTTTCTATATGGCCGTACGGACATTGCTCTCTCAACCGGCGGGCTTAACCGCTCCAGCGCTCTCCGGTTTAGAGAGCGAATTCCGCCGGCAGGCGGAACGCAACGCGGCAGCGGCCGATGTGCTGATTGAACTACTGGGGCCGGAGCAGAGTAGTTGGGAGTCCCGGCTACGGGAGGAACTTCTTGCCATGCCGGGCTGGCCCGGCCTCATCTGGCAACTCGAACGGGATCCCGCCCTGTTTCCGCACAACCCCATGCCATGTTCATTGTTGGACTATCTGGCTGTGCGGTTGACCATGTCGAAGGTTGCTACGGCCAATATCGAGGGATCCTGCCAGGACGAGGCAGTGGACCCGCAACGATCCCGTTTCGCGCGTGCCGCATTGCTCTACGATGCGGCACGGTTGGTTCATTTGACGGCGGACACGGTGAACGCCTGGTCTTCCCATCGTTGGACGCGTTTTGTGGTGGAGGTCGAATCGTTCCCTGGCGTTGAAAGACGGCGTGTCTACCATGCGGCCTATGAGCATTGGCATGAACAGGAGATCCTGTTGGGCTTGGCCAGCCACCGCAAGTTCACGCCGCCGCAGAAGTTTCGCCTACGTCCGGCGGCGCAGGTGTTTCTCTGTATCGATGACCGGGAAGAGTCGATCCGGCGAGCCATGGAAGAAGTCGACCCGCTGGTGGAGACCTATTCGGCCGCGGGCTTCTATGGCGTAGCCGTTGACTATAAGGGCATTGATGACGCGCACGGCGTGTCGCTATGCCCGGTTGCTGTAGAACCGCAACACGCGGTGCGCGAGCGGCCAGCGGAAGAACACCAGCATCTGTATGAGCAGCGGGTTGTGCGCCGGCGTCTATGGGCGAGCCTGAGCCGTGGTTTCTCCGTCTCGTCCCGCTCTCTGGTGCGCGGCGCTCTGAGTACGGCGGCATTGGGGACACTGTCCTCCATACCGCTGATTGCCCGTATTCTTGCGCCTCGCCGCTACGCCAAGCTGCGCGAGGCGCTGAACCGGGCATTCTTTCCCGAACCGCGAACCGAGGTAACGCTCATGCGTAGGGGTGCGGATTCGCAAAATAAAGTGCGGGGCCTGCTGCTGGGTTTTTCCAAGGAAGAAAAGGCCGATTGTGTCGCCGGAGTTCTGCTGCCGGCGGGGCTTGTGAAGGACTTGGCGCGGATCGTAGTCATTCTGGGCCACGGCTCCACCAGCTTGAACAATCCGCACGAATCGGCCTACGACTGCGGCGCGTGCGGCGGCCGGTCCGGTGGGCCGAACGCGCGGCTGTTCGCGGGGATGGCGAACCATCCGGACGTACGCCAGGCGCTGCTGTCCCGTGGCGTGCGCATCCCGGAAGATACCTGGTTTGTCGGCGGCGTGCACGATACCTGCAGCGACAAGATCACGCTTTTCGATATCGAACTTGTTCCCCCTACCCATCATGTGGATCTGGGCGCCATAGTGAAGACGCTAGATATGGCGCGGGCGCGCAATGCGCAGGAGCGAACCCGCCGGTTTGCATCATGCCCGGAGGAGGTAACGCCGGACAACGCGCTTCGGCATGTCGAAGCGCGGGCCGGACACTTGGCTGAACCTCGGCCGGAGTACGGCCACAGTTCGAATGCGGTGACCATTATCGGCCGCCGGTCCATCACCAAAGGATTGTTCCTGGACCGTCGCGCCTTTCTGGTCTCCTATGATCCGGCCATCGATCCGGAGCAGGAGTTTCTCGTACGCCTGATGGCCGCGGCCGTCCCTGTCTGTGCCGGGATCAGCCTGGAATACTATTTCTCCACAGTAGATAACCAGCGTTATGGATGCGGCACCAAGTTGCCGCACAACGTGGTGGGTCTTGTGGGTGTCATGGACGGACAAGCCAGCGATCTGCGGACGGGTCTCACGCTGCAAATGGTGGAGATACATGAGCCGGTACGAAGCCTGTTCGTGATTGAAACCACGCCAGCGGGATTGGAAAGAGTGATCGCCGGCAATGCGCTGGTGAAAGAGTTGATTGGGAACCGGTGGGTACGGGTAGCCGTGATGGATCCGCTCACGGGCGGGATACAGGTCCGGCGCGACGGCGTGTATGAAGATCTGCGGGGCGAAGTGAATCCGCTGCCGGTGACGACTGCCTCGTGTACTTGGTATCAGGGCAAGAGGGACCATATCGGCTTGGCTGCCGTACAGGCCGCCGGAACGGGGAGGGCTGTCCGTTGACAGGCATGCAATGGACATTGTTAGGCGTGGTGCTGGCGCCGGGCGCTGTTTTTATCGCCTTTTCCGCGCTGTGGCTGTTGGGTTGGACGGCGTGCGAACGGGTGCTTACGAGCATCACGGCAACGGTATACTCCCTCTCCGCCGCCGCTCTCACGTGGCTGGCCTGGCAGATGTATGCGACGGATTCGGAACAGGTCGTGGTTCCGCTCGGCGACTGGTTCGCGGTTCATCACTATCATTTCCCCCTTGTCATCCTGGGTGGACGTCTCTCGATTCCCTTTCTTGCATTAACCGTCATTCTTGTGGGGCTGATTGGCCAGTTCTCGGCCACGTATCTGCATCGCGATCCTGGGTTCGCGCGGTTCTATATCCTGCTGCACCTCTTCGCGTTCGGCTCCATGCTTATTTTTTCCGCCGGTTCGTTTGACCTGATCATCGGCGGTTGGGAGATGGTGGGCATAACGTCAGTGCTCCTCATCTCCTTTTTTTATTACCGCGCCGGACCGGCGCAGAGCGCCCTCCGTGTCTTTGTTGTGTACCGGGCATGCGATATAGGGCTGATTACGGCATCGTTCCTGATGCACCGCTTCGCCCACACCTCCGCCTTTGCCGCGGGCATGCCTCCTATCACCGGAGGCGATGCCACGCTGGTGGGGCTGCTGCTGTTGCTGGCTGCGTCGGGCAAATCGGCGCAGTTTCCGTTCTCCGGCTGGTTGCCCCGGGCGATGGAAGGCCCGACGCCCTCTAGCGCTATTTTTTACGGCGCTCTCTCCGTGCACGCCGGCGCATATCTGCTGCTGAGGGCGCAGCCTATTCTCTTGGAGTCTCCGGTTGCCTCCGGTGCTGTAATTCTGATTGGGTTGGTCACCGCCGTGCAGGGCACGATTGTCGGCCGTGCCTGCGCGGACGTTAAGACCGCCTTGGCTTATGCCTCCCTGGTGCAGATCGGCGTGGTGTTTGTAGAGATAGGGTTGGGCTGGACCCTGATCCCGGTTATGCACATCATGGGGAACGCCCTGGTGCGTACGCTGCAGTTCCTGCGAGCGCCTTCGGCGCTGCATGATTACCGCCAGGTCCACGACGCGGCTGGCGGCCAGTTGGAGCAGACGGGAAAACACTGGGAGTCTTTCTTTCCGAAAGGACTGCAATTGTGGCTGTACCGGATGGCCTTGGACCGCGGGCACCTGGATTCTCTATGGGAACACTGCTTCGTGGAGCCGCTGCTGGCCGTGTCGCGGCTTCTGGCGCGGCTGGACCGTTTGGGACTGGGCGGCCGGCTGCGCGGCATGGATAGGCCAGGAATGCAGGCGAAGCGGAGTTCGGCGTGATCGATGGCTGAACTATCCTTTCCGCTGATTTCGGCAGCGGTGGCCATCCCCGTTTTGGCCGCGCTGGCGGCCTTCCAAAGGGAAGCGCGTGCGCGCGTGGCGGGTATGGTGGGAACGCTCGGCGCATCGTTGTGTGCGGCGGAGATTGTGCGCGAAGTGAGCATCGCGGGCGGGACACGCCTGGAGGAACCCTGGCGCCTGGGTTTCTTTGCAGCTGACAGTTTGAACGCGATCTTCCTATTGGTCTATTCACTGCTGACGATGGGGATTGTGATTCTGGCCCCTCGCCGCGATACCGGCGCGAAGATCACCGGAACGACGCTGCTGGTTCTTGCCGCCACCATGGCCGCCTATGGCGCCGACAATTTGGCGATTCTGTCCGCGGCCTGGGTGCTAACGGCTCTTCCTTTTATTGCCGGACCGTTCACCGGTTCCTGGCGTTCACGCGCCGGGTTGGCGGCTTCCTGCGCGGCCATGCTGTGCGCCATTGGCATCATTGCATCAGCCGCATCGGCGAGCGGCGATCTGGAACCATATTCGCTGGTAAAGCCCCAGGGGCATCACTACGGCGGACCGGCCGCCTTCGCGCTGCTGATTGTCGCCATTGTTTTTCGCAAAGGCATCTTTCCGGCCCATGCCTGGATGGAAGACGCCGTGGAATCCGGTCCCGTATTACTGGCGGGATTGTTCATCAATGGCCACCTGGGAGCTTTTCTATTGGCCCGTGTCGTGATTCCCGCATTTCCCCTCTCGGCGCGCGGCGCTTTCCCGATTCTGGCGAACCTTGCGCTCTTCACTGCCATATACGCGGCCGTACGGGCGTTGGCGGAGCGGAAGGCCCGGCGAATACTGGCGCTGCTGGTCTTGAGTCAGTCGGCTTGTATTCTGGCAGGTCTGGAGAGCGCGACGCAGGAAGGCATCACGGGTGCGCTGGTGCATTGCATGGTGGTGTCAGCGGCGACAAAAGGCCTGTTCAGCGTATTGCGCTTGCTGGAAGTCCGGTTTGGGCGCTCCTTCACGGCGGATCAGTATCTGGGCCTGCAGGAGTACACCCCGCGGTTGGCCGTCTTCTTCGCAGTCTGTGGACTGGCGTTGGTGGGCCTGCCTGGGACGCTTGGATTCTGCTCGGAGGAACTATTAATCCACGGGACAATGGCAAGCTATCCCCAGGTCGGGTTCCTGCTGCCGGTGGCCACGGCGATGAACGCCGTCAGCCTATTCCGGCTGTTTTCGAAAATCTTCCTGGGTACGCACCGTACGGGCGTGCAGGGCGTGGGCGATGCCCTTCCGCGAGAACGCTGGGTGTTGTCGGCGATCGTAGCTGCGATTGTTGGGTTTGGCTTGGCTCCCGGCGTTCTTATTGACCTGCGTGCGAATGCGGCGCAGGAGATCGGCCAGCGGTTGGCGAACGTGACGGCCACGATCACCTCGCGGCAATAGCGCGCGTTCATACCCGGTACAATCGGCACGTGAGCAACCCAGAGCGCAAAATCCATCCTTCTACGGCGGTTCTAACGGCCGGATTCGATCCCGCCCTCTCGGTGGGGTCGGCCCGTCCCGCAGTCTTTCGCTCCAGCACTTATGTGTTCGCCTCGCCCGAGGCAGCGGAGCGGGCCTTTGCCATTATGGGCGGGCGCGTACGGCCAGAGCCGGGCGAAACGGCGGATCTCGTCTACTCCCGGTTCAATCATCCCAATGCGGAAATCGTCGAAGCGCATATTCTGCCCTTGGAGGAAGAGGGCCGCGCCGCGGCCGTATTCAACTCCGGCATGGCGGCCATCATGACCGCTGTCATGGCGCATGCGAAACCGGGCGATGCGATTGTCTACACCGTTCCTATCTACGGCGGAACACAGTCCCTGATTCAAAATTTCCTGGAGCCCTGGGGCATGCGCGGCGTGCCTGTTCCCGGCGGTGATCGCGCGGCAATGGAGCGAGCCATCAGCGAAACGCCCTCCTGCCGGATTGTATTGGTGGAATCACCCGCGAACCCAACTCTGACCATGACCGATATCGCCCACGCCGTGGCCGCAGCGGCCCGCCGCGAACCACGCCCGCTGGTGATGGTGGACAACACGTTTCTGGGGCCGGCATTTCAGCATCCGCTGGCTCTCGGAGCCGACATTGCTCTGTACAGTGCGACGAAATACCTGGGCGGCTTCTCTGACATTCTGGCCGGCGTGGCGATCTCGCGCGATCCGGAGACGATGAAGCCCATCCGGGGCCGCCGCAGCCTATTCGGCAACATCCTGGCGCCGGATGAATGCTGGATTCTCGATTCCCGATTGCCGACGCTGCATCTGCGGATGAACAAGCAGTCGAAGAACGCCCAGAAAATTGCCGAACGCCTTGCCGGCCACCCGGCCGTGGAGCGGATTTACTATCCGGCGTTATTCGATGATGCCGAACAGGCGCGCATACGGGACGCCCAGTGCGACTATCCTGGCGGTCTTTTTTCGATGAACCTGAGGGGCGGCAAGTCGGCCGCGTTCGAATTTCTGCGGCGTCTGAAGGTGGCGCGCAATGCGGTCAGCCTGGGCGGCGTGGAAACACTGGTGTGCCATCCGCGATCCACGACGCACTCCGCCGTGAGCCAGGAAGAGTTGCAGCTTTCGGGAGTCGTGGATGGGCTGGTGCGCGTAAGTGTCGGAATCGAAGACTGGCGCGACTTGCTGGCTGATTTTGAGAATGCGCTCCGGCGCGCCGATTAATTTTCCAGCTATTTGATCGAGCTGACTTCTCCGGAAAGACGCGAGGCGAGAGGGCTGGTCTGCCCGGCGTACTTGTTGCCCGGCTTGCTTCGATACGGCATGGAGGAAGGCGTGCTGAGCGGTTCGAAGGTAAACGAACAGATCCGCATGCCGGGATAGAGTGCCACCGGTACACGGCCCAGGTTGGAGAGTTCCAGCGTGGCCTTGCCGGTCCACCCCGGATCGAAAAGACCGGCGGTACCGTGGACAATAATGCCGATACGTCCCAGGCTAGAGCGGCCTTCCAGGCGTCCCAAAACATCGTCGGAGAGGTCGAGCGTCTCCATCGTGATCGCCAGCACGAAATCACGCGGCTGTAGGATGAACGGCTCACCGTCTTCTACCACGATGGTGCGCATCATCCCTTGGATGGCAAATTTGTCACGCGGGTCGATGAACGGAAACCGGCTGTGCTCAAAAACGCTGAACTCGTTACCCAGACGGAAATCGATGGAGCAGCTGCCGAAATGATCTTCGGGCAGCGCCGGATCGATGCGAATCTTGCCTTCGGCGATGTAGCGCCGGATATCTATATCGGAAAGGACCATTTGCCTTCCATGTTTTCGTGCCTCTCTAGATCCGTTTGGAGCCGGCTTCCAGCGGCAACCCTGCACTATTTTGGCACACTTATGGCATCAGGCGGCCACACGGGCGTTGCCGCCTGAGAAGATCTACCCTTTCGTCCCTTCCTCGGAATGCGTGGAGCATGGCTTAGTATAGGGAGGAAGCGATGGAAGGCTCTATCCAGCGGCCCGAGAAACTTGCAGTCATGGGCGGGGCTTACGGCAACCTGCCGGCTCTTGCCGCGTGTCTGGAAGACGCGGAGAGCGCTGGCGCCCAGTGCAAGGCATTCAACGGAGATTCGATCGGTTGTTGCGCCCATAGCAACGAAGTGGTCGCGATGATTCGCGACAGTTTCGACGTGTTTGTGGCCGGAAATCATGAACAGCAGGCGGTGGCCGGTTCCACGAGTTGCGGTTGCGGCTATAGCTCCCCCGAGGACGAAAAAATTGGTTGCGAAGCGTTTGAGCATGCCACAGCCGGATTAGGGGAAGACGCCCGGGCCTTTCTCGCCACATGGCCGGATCATGCATTCGTAGAGATGGCGGGTGGGCGGGTATTGATCTGCCACGGCAGCCCCGGCTATACCAGCGAGTTCCTCTACGAAGCCGAGTTGGACGATCTGCGCCTGGAAGCTTGGCTGGACTACTTTGATGTGCGAGGGTTTGTCTGCACGCATTCCGGCCTGCCGTTTGTCCGGACGCTGGGGCATGGCCGCTTCGCAGTGAACTGCGGCGTGGTGGGCAAGCCGGACCATGACGGGGATCCGGCCGTGCACTACGCGATGGTTACTCTTGCAGCGAATGGTCTACCGGAAATTGAGATCCGTCGCGTAGCGTACGGCCATGCCGCATGGGCCGGCAGGCTGGAAGAAATGGGCATTGCCGGCGTCTTTGTGGAGCCATTGCGTACGGGCATTTGGACAAGCGGCGTCGCCAGCCTGCCTGCTTCCGAACGATTCCGCTATTTGCGCCATCAAAATGCCGGTCGCCCCTCCTGGCGGCCGGAAGCGTTGGATCCGGCGGCGTGGCGAAACGTGTTGACTGCGTTGCAGACAATGGGTCTAATCTCCAGCGAAGAGATTACGGAGACGTTCGCCCTGTTGGACACCGCATTTC
>DASTML010000205.1:0-14094 GCA_035714175.1 Bryobacteraceae bacterium
CCGATCTCCTGCACAACTTCCAGGACCGGTCTGCCATCGATCTGCACGATTTCATCGCCCACGCCAAAATCGTAGATGCGCGCGGGGAGATAGGCGCGGTCAATCACTTCGATGCGCACTTTTCCGTCGTAGATATCGGCATACAGGTGCAGGTCCGCGGCGAAGGTACTGTTGGTGATGTAGTAGCTGTGAATGTCTTGCAGACTGGCCGTATATTCCGTCAGCAGGTCGAGATATTCGAGATCTGTTTTGGTCTGGCGGGCGCGTTCCAGCCAAGGGCGCAGGTCAAACAGATCGAATCCGAGCTTGTCCCGCTTCCATTCATAAGGCGCATACTGCTTGGCATACAGGCTGGCGACCGTTTGCAGGTCAATACTCTTTTGTTCCGCCGTAAGCTGCCCGAGCAGTGTGGAAGCGGTCAGGATAAAAGCGCCTGAGAGGAGGGTGAAAAAGGGGATTTGCACGCAGTGATTGCTCCAGAGCCGGATGACCTGCTCGCTGACAGGGTACCAACATACGGAAGGATCGCCCGTTTGCGGCCAACTCTTTACTTCGGAAATTCCGGAGGCCGCCTGATACAATGACTTTTCCCCTTCTGGGAATCCTACGTATGGTGCAAGCGCTTCTTCGTTTCTACAGCTACCTCCTGCATGTGTTGGTTTCCCTGTTCGCTTTGGGCGTGGGGCTGGTGGCCGCGCTGAGTGAGAACAAATCGTTCACGATCACGATGCTGCCGTGGTCGGACTCTACACTGCAGACGGCATTGCTGCTGATGGGCGTTGTTGGACTGATTTCGGTCTATCTGGCATTTCAGGGGAAAATTCGAATTCTGTTCCTGTTGTGGACCGTCGTGACGGCTGGGTTACTGGCGCGCGGCATCTTCCTCTCCAGCTACGAGTTTTCCGGCCAGTCCGAGTTTCAGTGGGCGTTGTGCGGGCTGCTTGCCTTCCTCATCGCCGTCTACGGCGCATGGAGCCGCTTCCGGCAGCCGCTGGCGCGCTAAGTCCACACTTCTCAAACGCAGGCTACGTCCAGAGCTCGTGTACCGGGCCGTATAGATCATCCCTCACATTGGGCGTATACTCGAACCCGCGCCCGCTGGGGTCGTCGTGGCGCACGGTTGTCCAGTCGATGCCCAACGCGGAATAAATAGTTGCGCCGATATCTTCGGCGCGGATATCCCGCTCCCGTGACCAACCAGGCGATACCGTCTCGCCGCCTCGCTCGTCCGTCGCTCCCAACGCGCGCCCGCCGCGAACGCCGCCTCCCGCCATGAGTACTGCCTGTTGCTGATAGTGGTCACGGCCGCTCGCGGTGTTGACATTCCCCAGCGTACGGCCAAACTCGCCCATGGCTACAACCAGGGTGCGGTCCAGGAGGCCTTCTGTCTTCAGATCCGCAAGTAGCGTCCCGAGCGCCGCATCAAAGATCCGGCCCAGTGAGTTTGCATTGGAAGCATTCAGCCCGCCGCCGTAGATGTTGGTGTGCATGTCCCATCCGCCCACGTTGATCTGAATGAAGCGTGTGCCCATGTTGGCGCGGACCAGATTGCGGGCCGTGATGCAGGCCGCCCCGAAACTGGAATTGCCGTAGCGGGCGCGTTCATTCGCGTCAAACGTAAAGACACGCGTGACGTCCGCGTTGTACATTAACCGGCTTGCTCCTTCCTTCCACTTGCCGATTTCAACGGCGGCCGAGCCAAAAGCAGGGTCTCCGGCCTGCTCTTGCTCCATATCCAGAAGCAGGGCGTACCGGCGGTCAAAGATGGCCTTGGTATCGAAGTGGGTGGTATTACGCAGGGCGGCGCCATTGGGGGAGACATAGAACGGCGCATGTTCCGCGGGCAGATACCCCTGCCCCTGTCCGGACCCGCTGTTGAGCGCCAGAAACCCTGGCAATGTCTGGTTGGCGGTGCGAGAACCTAGTTCCAACGAAACGACGGAGCCGATATGCGGGGCAATGCGATTCTGGCCGGAGACGGGATTGCGGGCGATTTGTAGCCAGGACTGGGCGAGACTATGCGCGGTTGCCCAGGGCTTCACGGACCGTACCAGCGCGATGGCATCCATCTGTTCGGCGAGCTTCGGCAACAGGCCCTGGGGCCAGAGGATGCCGTCGTAACTTTGGGGATTCAACGCCTCGGGTGTCCAGGGGCCGGTCTTCAAATCAAAGGTGTCGATATGGCTGGGCGCGCCGTCCATCATGACGAAGATGCAGAAGTCCGCCGTACTCTTAGGCGCCTGCGCGGCGTGGGCCACACGTTCCATGGGACCGCCGGGTAAAAGGAAATACCCGGACACAGCCGACGTCAAATGGCGGAAGAAAACGCGGCGCCCCAGGTGAGGCCCGCGCCAGAAACGCGTGCCAGGAATGCCGCGCCAGTCGAACCCGAAATAGTCTTTATTGGACATGGTGTGGCCTTGGGTCCTAGTAGTGAATGAGGAAATCGACTTTGTTGACGAGTACCCAAGCCAGGTCCTCGATGGCCGCGTTGCGCAACGCCGTTGTTGTGGCCTTAGCGAACGGCGCAAGCGCTTTCGCGCGCTCCACGCTGTTGGGTTCGCGGCCGAGATAAAGCAGGAATAGCTGTTCAACGACGGTGTCATTGTCCCGGAACGCCGCGGTATCCCGCAGTGTGGGCGAAGACGTCAGCCGGATACGGTCACGGATATAGGTATCGTTGAGCAGGGTCAGCGATTGCAGGATAGAGCCATCCTGGCGGCGCGGCTGGGTGTCGCGGTTGCCGCGCAAAAAAGTAGCCATAAAGGCGCCGGCGGCGCCGCCGGGCTCGGTGGGGTCCGGCAGGCGCCAAGCGCTCCGCACTGTGTCAACAAAGCCCTGCGGCGTATACGTAGTCCAATTGCCGGAGGCTTGGCCCAAATTGTCGTGAATCTCCTCGGCCTCCATGCGCCGTGCATAGTGGCGGGCGTAGAGCGGTACATAGTCAATCTGCCACGGCTCTTCATAGCGGGAACTGAGTTGATAGGCCGTGGACGAGACCAGGAGACGGATGGTTTCGCGCAGGCTATAGTTGGATTCGACAAAGCGGGCGCTCAGCTTTTTCAGCAATAGCGGATGTGCCGTCTGGAATGTCCAGGGCGCGGGCGGCGGATTGTCAACGTCCAGACGATCCGGGTCGAGGTTGTCTAACGGCTCAGCGAGGCCCAACTGGAAGAGTTGTTTCCAAATGCGATTCACCGCATTGCGCGCAAACATGGGGTCAGCCGTGAGATTGTCGGCGAAGGATTGCCGCCAAGGCTGATTAGCCGCCGGCGCTTTCCCGTTTCGATACTCCGGCGTGAGATTTAGAACGTTGCCCATACGGACGCGATTCGGCCGATTGCCGTAGGTAGTGTTCAGGTCGTAGGTTCCTGTGGCTCGGTCTGAAATATCGAAACTTCCCGAATAAAAATCAGTATTGGGGACGGAACGGCCGGTGATGTTGAGGCGGGCGAAGTGGGCCGCCATTTTGAACGCCTCGGTGCGCGGCGTGCCGCCGCCCCACAGGCTCAGTTGCTCCAGGTGGCAGCGGCCGTTGTGGCAGGCCAGGCAATCGTAATGACCCAGGCCGAGGAAGGTGGTAGCCAGCTTTACGAACGCGGTGTCGTACCGGTCCTGCGCTGGACCGCCGGGCGTGATTGTACGTACGGACCAGTTCACCGAGCCGATTTCGTAGTTGTTGCCGCTGTGTGTCGTCAACTCCCAGGCCAGGTCGCGAAAGCTCTTGTCGCGATAGACCGCCTGGCGCAGATAGTCATTCATGGCGTTGCGGCCGGAGACGTTTTGACTGACGTTGGCGGCGGTGCGCGTGTTTTGGACCAGATCGGCGAGCCATGTGGACCAACGGTTGATATAGTCCTGGCTGAAAAGCAGCGTGTCGATGAGCGCGTCTCGCTTGACCGGATTGGTATCGGAAAGAAAGTCGCGATATTCGACGGGAGCCGGTAGCCGGCCGGCGAGGTCAATGTAAATACGGCGGACAAATTCAGCGTCCGTCGTGAGGGGAGCCGCGGCAATACCCTCGCGTTCCAGGCGCCCAAGGATCTCCTCGTCGATAAAATTACGCCGCGGCAGTGTGCCCGCTGGGGAATGGCGCGTCCCGGACGCCGCGCGCAGGCCGTTTTTGGCGGCTAGGCGGACCGTCCGCTCATGGACCTCCCGGATGGTGTGCAACTCCGCATCCAAGAACGACCGCGGGTCACGCTGAAACGAACAATTATCAGGCGATCCCTGCCCGCACAGCATCATTGCTCCGATGCCTATCCCAATTGCCGGCCACTTCATATCCCCATCCTTTTTGCCTGCTCCATTCCAGCGGAACAATGCAACTCCCTCCAGCCGTTAGGCCGGACAGACGCGGTTATTGGAAGGCTAACACTGAACTGGGATTAATTGCTTTTCACGAACTGTTCGATGTCCTTGGACAGCTCCGCGAGGGCGGGCCGGTAGACATAGAACATGTGCCCGGCGTGAAACATTTTGCTGGTGATTTGGGATTTATATTTGGCGGGCAGGTTCATGTGGCTGAACGTATATTCAGTAGCGAAATAGGGCGTGGCCAAGTCATAGTAACCGGAGCCGATGTAGACGCGGAGGAATGGATTCTTGGCAAAGGCTTGCCGGAGCGCGTCCGAGGTGTCGGCAAACCGGTTACTGCCGGAAGCCCCGTAGTCCCATGGACCGATGCCGCCGCCGAGGATGAAGTACTGGAGTTCGCTATCGTAGCCCAGTTCGCGGCGTGCATATTCATTGAAAAGCGCCGTATATGGCGGGCGGATGGCGGTTAACGAAGGGTCAAAATCGGGAAGGGGATCGCCGTCCAGTCCTTCCACTCCGGTGATACGGCCATCCAACCGGCCAACCGTCGTGCCGCGGTCGCGAAGGAGTTCCTTGGTGAAGCGGTTGATTTCGATGCGCAGGTTGTTCTGCTCAATGAAACGCTTGCTGATGCCGGTGAGCCGGCTTAATTTGTCAGCAACTTTATTGCGCTCCTCCGGCGTGAGGCGATCCCCTTTGGCTAGGGCAACCACGTATTCATTGCCGGCGAACTGTTCCGATTCTTTGAGCGCTTCGCGGAGATCGCGCTGTAGATTGGCGTCCAGCCGCTTGTGGTACCAGGCGATGGCCGTGTAGGTCGGCAAGAACAGGCTGTACGGCAGATCGTTGCCAGGCGTGAATCGAGCTGTCTGGAAGTTGAGAATACTGGAAATAAGGCATATGCCGTTGAAGGCGATGCCGCGGTCAACCAGATATCCGGCGACGCCGGCTGCGCGGAAGGTACCGTAACTCTCTCCGATCAGGTAGAGCGGCGCGTTCCAACGCTGGTAGCGGGAGAGCCAGACGCGGATGAACTCGCTGACGCTGACGATATCCCCCTGTACGCCGAAGAATTTCTTGCCGAGTTCCGGCTTCACGGCGCGGCTGTAGCCGGTGCCCACAGGGTCGATAAACACCATATCCGTGAACGGCAGAAAAGTAGCGGGATTGTCCACGAGTTCGAACGGCGGCGGTGGATACGAGCCGTCCTCCTGCATTCGCACAATTTTGGGACCGAGCAGGCCCATGTGCAGCCAGACGGACGCGGAACCCGGCCCGCCGTTGAAGGAAAACATCAGGGGCCGACGCGCGGGCGGATTATCCAGCGCGTAGGCCACAAAAAACATGTAGGCTTCTACTTCGCCTTGGTCGTTCGTGATCGGCAGCCGTCCCGCCGTGGTGGAGTAGGAGAGCGTCTTTCCATTGTGCTGAAGCGTATGGCGGCGCGTCACCGGGGCCGGTTCAGCGGGCCGTGGGGCAGGCGACTGCGCAAGCAGCGAGAAGGCGAAAGCGGGAAGGAGCGCAAGACGGAGCATAGGACTACTAGTGATTTTGGGCGATTTGGCGGCGTGGATCAATGAATAGCCAGCAGACCGCCCCCACCAGGAAAAGGGCGCCGCTGATGCGGAGCGCGATATTCCAATCTCCGAACTGATTCACCATCACCGTCAAGATGATGGGCGAAAGAAATCCGCCCACTTGGCCGGCCGTGTTCATGCACGCGGAAACGACGCCGGCATGTGGACCTGCGATGTCCAGGCAAGAACCCCATGCGGCGCCCAGGCAGAACACGCTCCATCCCGCAGCCACGGCAAGCAGCAGCGCCGCGGTGGCGGGGTCATCCGCCATAGTTCCGACGACCGTGAAAATGGCAGCGAAGAGAAAGGAAGAACCGCCGGTGAGGGCGCGGCCCAAGCGCAGGCCAAAGCGGCGCGTCAATACGTCCGTAGCCACGCCGCCTGTAACATCGGCAATCATGCAAGCCACCATAGGCGCTCCGGCAAAGAGGCTGAGGGTGGTGGATTGGAAGCCGCGTACGCGCTCCAGATAGGTGGGCATCCACGTGAGGTAGAAGTAGAAGCCGTAGGTCTGCACGAAGTACATCAGGCAGAGTAGCCACACGTTTCGGGAACGGAGGATCAGAGCCCAGGGTACATGTGAGAGGCTGTGGGACGCTTCGTGTCCGCGGCCTTCTATGATGTAGGCGTGTTCCGCCTTGGAAACCGCCGGGTGTTCCGCCGGGTCGTCACGGAACCACCAATACCATAGCCCCGCCCATACGAAGCCGATGCAGCCGAATGCGATGAATACGCCGCGCCAATCGAGAAAGTGCAGCAGGTATTGAATTAACAGCGGTGAATACGCCGCGCCGAAGTGAGCGCCCATGAAGAAGATGCCCTGCGCCGTGCCGCGTTCGCGGAGCGGGATCCATTTGGAAAAGGTTTTGGCGGCGTTGGGCCAGGCGCCCGCTTCGCCCAAGCCGAACAAAAACCGGGTAATCAGCAGCGAGGGATAGCTGAAAACGAAGGCCGTTGCGATGGTGAACGTACTCCACCAACTAACGATCCGCATCAGGACGCGACGCGTGCCGACGCGATCTCCCCACCAGCCAGTGGGGATTTCAAAGAGGCCGTAAGCAAGCGTGAACGCACTGAATACGTAGCTCATCTGTGAATCGGAGAGCGATAGATCCCGCGTGATGTATTTGGCGAGATTGGCGATCGCTATGCGATCCATGTAGGTGATTGCGGCGAGCGCGACGCAGAAGCTCAGAACGCGAAAGCGGACGCGGGAGGCCGCAGGTTGATTCATGACCTATCAGGTGTATCACGAGTTCCCCACAGGCCGGGATATACTTCTTGCTGAGCAATTATGTACAGACGTTCATTTGTTGGGGCCCTCGCGGCCGCCACGCAGGTCACTCCTGCGCAGACGCAGAAAAAGAAGTGGGAGGGGATCTTTGTCATTATGCAGACCCCGTTTCACGACAACCTGGAAATTGACGAACCTTCGCTGCGGAAGGAGTGCGACTTCCTGGTGAAGGGCGGTGTGCACGGCGTAGTGTGGCCGGCCGGCGCGGGCGAGACGGTGTCGTTGTCGCCCAAGGAACGCTTGCAATATTCGAAGTCCGTTGTGCAGGAAGTCAAAGGCCGCGTGCCGGTGTTGATCGGCGTGCATGGGGCAAACAAGTGGGATGCGATGGAGTACGCGAAATATGCCGAAAAGATCGGCGCCGACGGACTGCATGCCTTGGGACCGACGAGCAACGTCGCCGACGCCGCGATTCTTACCGACTACTTCAAATCAATCGCCAGCGTGTCGAAACTGCCGATGTGCGCGCAGGTTTCCAACGGCGGTATGACCACGGACCTGCTGTTGAAACTGGCCGATGAGATTCCGACCTTGAAAATTCTGAAGTTGGAAAACAGCGACGTTCCGCACGATGTTTCGCGCGTGGTGCGCGAACGGAAGCGCGACGTGGTGGCCTCGACGGGCGGCGGCGCGATGAATCTCTACACCGAGATGGCGCGAGGCTCCGGCGGTACGATGGCCGGCGCTGGGTTTGCCGATATTCAGGCCGCGATCTGGGACCTCTTCCAGGAAGGCAAGAAGAAGGAATCGCGCGATCTGTTCGTGAAGTTCCTGCCTTCGGCCGTGTTGGAACGCAGGACCGGGTATGTGCTGATGAAGGAAATTCTGCGCCGCCGCGGCGTCTTCGCCACAACGAAGATGCGGAATACCAGCCGAGTGTTCATGGACGCCGAGGATGTGAATGAACTCGACATGATCATGGAATCACTGAAGCCCCACTTCCGGGCGTAAGTCTGTCAGGCGAAGGTCAGCAGTATGGCTCCCGCCGCAATCAGGAGAACTCCGGCGGCTGATAGAAATGTCAGCCGCTCTCCTAAGAACAATGCGGCGAACAACACGACGAACACGACGCTGAGTTTGTCGAGGGGAGCAACGCGGGACGCCTCGCCCACCTGCAAGGCGCGGAAGTAGCAAAGCCAGGAAAGGCCGGTGGTTCCGCCAGAGAGGACCAGGAAGAGTAGTCCGCGACGATCCACCTTGGCGATCGCAGCAGGGGGGCCAGAGGCGAGCACAACGGCCCACGCTACGGCAAAGATGACCGTGGTGCGGATAGCCATGGCGAGGTTGGACGGAATATGGGTCACTCCCTGTTTCGCCAGGATGGCCGTAACGCCGGCGAAGAGCGCCGAGAGCAGGGACCACGCAATCCAGTTCATGGGAGAGTCACCACCACTTCCAGGCCGCCTTCCTCCCGGTTGTGAGCCACAACGGAGCCGCCGCAGATTTCGACATAATTGCGGACGATGGCAAGGCCGAGGCCCGTACCGCCTTTTTTTCGCTCCCGCGCGGAGTCCAGCCGGAAGAAAGGCGTGAAGATCTTTTCCAATGCTTCGGGCGGGACGCCAGGGCCGTGGTCCGCCACGGTGACGATGGAGGCAGTGCCCAGTTTGCGGGCCGTGATCTCGATGGGTGTGGCGGCGTAGCGGGCGGCATTGCGCACCAGGTTGGAGAGGACGCGGAAGAGGAGATTCTCGTTCGCGGTGACTGTGAAAGCAGGGTCGATGTCGAGCCTGACCGGTAGCCCCTCGGATTCTATCTGTACGGCGCGTTTGACGAGCGGTAGAAGCGGTACGGCATGGAGATCGACCGGTTCTTTCTTTAGCTCACTACGGGCGAAGGTCAGGAGCTCGGTCGTAAGGCCGGAGAGGATTTCGACATCTTCTTGCAGGTCGTGGACGTAAACGCTGTCTTCTTCATCGGTCTTCCGCTCCAGGATGCCGATGGCGACCTGCATACGCCCGAGCGGGGAGCGGAGTTCGTGGGCCACGTCGCCAAGGAAACGTCTCTGCCCATCCACGTAGTCCCGCAGCCGCGTAGCCATTTGATTGATGGAACGGCCCAGATGGTCCAATTCATCGCCCCGCCGCGTTTCCAGTTGCACGTCGAATTGCCCGTCGGCGATGGCGGCGGTCGCCTGCGTCATGTTGCGAATGTCCCGCGTCAGACCTCGGACCAGCGGAAACCAGCAAAGAAGCGTGACGGCCAGGCCCGTTAGCCCGATAACGAGCCAGGGTTCCCAGTCAAAGAAGAATGGATTGCCGAAAAGAGCCGGCGTGACAAGCAGGAGCGTGGCGCGCGTGGGGTGTTGGATGTCAGGGGAAGGGATCAGCGTGCGAACGCCAATCCAATACAGAGGCGGCGTTCCGGCCTGGACCAGGAAGGGCGGCGGCCCAGAGGAAATGACGGAGGGCGGCGGCAGCGGCGGAAGACCGGTGGGACGGACAATGCGCGCGACAACTTCGTGAGGAAGCGCGGAGCCGGGGCCAGCCAACCGGCGGCCTGAGGTCTCGTAGAGCCGGAGTTCCATGCGGTGTTCTAGGGCGTGGCGGGCAAGAATTTGTTCCCTTTGGGCTGCATCCGCGCCGACAAGCTCCAAGCTGAGTTGCCGCGAGATACCGACGATTTTTTCGCGGGCCGAGGTCATCAAAAGGGATTGGAACTCCTGGCCCAGTTGGCGCCGGACGAAGATGGTGGCCAATACGCCTAGAACGACCAGATTGAGCAATGCAATCAGGGCGAACTTCGCGCGCAGCGGGAGTGTTTTCATGCCATCGGTTCCATATCCGGCAACCGCATGCGGTAGCCGACGCCGCGGATTGTTTCGATATAACGCGGTGACTTGGAATCGTCTCCCAACTTCTTGCGCAGCGCGGAAATGTGCACGTCTATGGAGCGGTCAAACGCCTCGAAGTCCCGTTCGGCCACCTCCAGCAGCAGTTGTTCCCTGGATTTGACCCTGCCTGCCGAACGGGCCAGCGCAATCAACATGTCGTATTCGATGGGCGTGAGCGTCAGCGGTTGGCCGTCCAGCGTGGCCGTGTGCGTGGAGGGGTCAATGTAGAGCCCTCCCACGGCGACGGACGCTTCGTGTTCCGCGGGCCGGCGCTGGGCCGTGACTAGGGATCGCCGAATGACGGCACGCAGGCGGGCGAGCAGTTCCCGTGTGGAGAACGTTTTGGGAATGTAGTCGTCCGCACCAATTTCCAGCCCGGCAATGCGGTCCGGTTCATCGCCTAGCGCGGTCAACATGAGCACGGGCGTTTGCGATTCCCGCCGCAACTCCCTTAGCACGTCAAAGCCATTGATGCCGGGCAACATCACATCGAGGATGACCGCCGCATACGGCGTTTCCAGCGCCATTGCCAGACCCTTCCGGCCATCGAAGGCCGTGTCCACCTGGTAGCCAAACGGTTCCAGGTAAGCGCGGAGCAGCCGCGACTGTTTTTCATCGTCTTCCACTAGCAACAGCCGCGCGCGGCCCTGGGAATCCTGCCCTTGGTTCACATTCCCATGCTAATCGTCCCGGGGCATCTTTACTGGACTTTTACAATTGACCCCGTTCTTCCACACGGACTGTTAATGCGCAGCTGGGATTCTGCAATCAGCAAGGAGCCCAATTGAGATGACTACGCAAACCGAAGAACGCATAACGCCAACTGCCGAGCCATCCGAGTCAATTGTTCCCACGCCGCCCGTTCCGGTTGCGGAAAAAACGCCGCGCCGTTGGTGGATGTATGCTCTGGCCGCCGCGGGCCTGGCTGCCGGGGGTTATGGTGGATGGCAATACTTTTCAGTCGCACCAGTCGCGGCTCCGGCAACCGTGGAAGTTCGCCGCGGCGATGTCCGGCGGACGATCAGCGCCACGGGAAAGGTACAGGCGGTAACTACAGTGCAGGTGGGTACGCAGGTATCGGGCACTGTTTCCGAACTGCATGCCGATTTCAACAGCACAGTGAAGTCCGGACAGATCATCGCCCGGCTGGACCCTTCGCAAATTGACGCGCAGCTTAAACAGGCCAAAGCAAGCCTCGCCGCATCCGAAGCGAATGTGGCGTCAGCCAGGAATTCTCTCACGAGCCAGAAGGCGAACGTGGAGGCGTCGAAGGCCAACGTGGAACGAGTGGACGCCATCGTACTGGAGGCCAACCGGGCGTACGAAAATACGCTGCGGCTGGTGAAAGAGGGCGTTACGCCGGCACGGCAAGCGCAGACGGATGAGTCAACCCGGCTGCAGGCGCTGGCCCAGAAGGCGCAGGCGGCCGCCCAATATGCGCAGGCCGTGGCCCAGGCGGAGAATGCGAAATCGCAGTTGGACCAAGCCGAGGCCCAGGCGACACAAGCGCGGGCCTCGGTGGAGGTCGCGGTGGTTAACCTGGACCGGACCATCATCCGGGCGCCGATTGACGGCGTGGTGATCTCCCGCAATGTGGATGTCGGCCAGACCGTGGCCGCGAGCTTGCAAGCGCCGACGTTATTTTTGATCGCCAATGACCTTACGAAAATGCAGGTGTTAGCCGATATCGATGAGGCGGACGTGGGCCAGCTGAGCCCGGATAGCAAGGTGACATTCACCGTGGACGCCTTCCCGCGCGAAACCTTTACAGGCAAGATTTCGCAGATTCGTCTGTCTCCTGCCGTGGTTCAGAATGTGGTGACCTACACGGCCGTCATTGACGTGGCGAATCCGAAGTTGCAGTTGAAACCCGGGATGACCGCTACCATCACGGCGGTGGTTGCCGAACGGACCGGCGTGCTGCTGGTCCCGAGCGCCGCTTTCCGTGTAGCGGCCGGGGCACAACGCGCCGGGGCGACGCTCTGGAAAGCCGGGCCGAACGGGACGGTGGAACCGGTGAAAGCAAGAGCCGGATTGACAGACGGAATTTCGACGGAAATTCTGACTTCTAGTCTGAATGAGGGAGATCTCGTGGTCCTGCCGGCGCAGACCGCGCCCGCTGCGCAGCAGAAAAAACAGAGTACGTTCCCGGGGACCAGCGCTCCGCGAGGAAAGAGGTTCTAAATGTCTACCCACAAGGTGATTGAATTGACCGGTATTCATAAGGTGTACGACACGACCGGCGTGCGCGTGCACGCTCTGCGCGGCGTCTCTCTCTCGATCGAGGCCGGCGACTTCGTGGCGATCATGGGGACGTCAGGTTCCGGGAAATCGACTCTCATGAATATTCTCGGCTGCCTGGACCGTCCCACTAAGGGTCGTTATCTCCTGGACGGGGTGGACGTTTCGGACTTCACGAAAGATCAGCGCGCCGATATTCGAAACCGGAAGCTCGGGTTCGTTTTCCAAGGCTACAATCTGCTGCGGCGGACTAGCGCACTCGAAAATGTCGAGCTGCCCTTAATCTATTCCGATGTTCCGGCGGCGGAACGGACACAGCGTAGCATGGAGGCGCTCGCCGCCGTCGGGTTGGCCGCTAAGGCAGATAGCCAGCCGAATCAGTTATCCGGCGGACAACAGCAGCGCGTTGCCGTTGCCCGGGCGCTGGTGAACCGGCCCTCGCTCCTACTGGCCGATGAGCCGACAGGCAACCTGGACAGCCGGACTTCCATTGAGGTGATGGGCGTTTTTCAGAAGTTGAACGATACGGGCATGACGATTGTTCTCGTGACTCACGAACCGGACATTGCGCAGTATGCCAAGCGGGTCGTAGTGGTACGGGACGGCGAGATCATGCTGGACCAATCGGTACGGAACAGGCGTAGCGCAGTCGTCGAACTGGCGGCGACGCCCCGGACGGTGCAGTTGGAGGAGGTGTTCCAATGAGAACGGCAATCCTGAAAATGGCCATGCGGGCGCTGGCGCGCAACAAGGCACGGTCCGCGCTCACCATGTTGGGCATCATTATCGGCGTGGCTTCGGTGATAGCCATGGTGAGTCTCGGGCAGGGCGCACAAAAGCAGGTACGCGACCAAATTTCCAGCATGGGGACCAACCTATTGATCGTTCAGGCGGGTAGCCAGAGAAGCGGAGGCATGCGGGGCGGAGCCGGTACCAGCACCACGCTGACGCCGGACGACCTTGTGGCCATCCTTCGCGACGTACCCTCTGTCGCCGCGGGGTCTCCCAGTATTACCGCCGGCATTCCGCTGGTGGCAGGCAATCAGAATTGGACAACTCGTGCAGAAGGCGTGGACATCACGTACCCCTCCATTCGTGTCCGGGCTGTGGATCAAGGGCAGTTCTTTACTGAAGCCGATGTCCGTTCGGCGGCTCGCGTTGCGGTCATTGGCACGACTGTAGCCGCCGCTCTGTACCCAGGGCAGGATCCGGTTGGGCAGACCATGCGTGTGCGCAATTTGACGTTCCGGGTTACCGGCGTTCTCCAGTCGAAGGGACAGAGCCAGATGGGCCAGGACCAGGACGATACGGTGTTGATGCCCTACACCACGGTGATGAAAAAGCTCCTGGCGACCAACTACGTCAGTACGTTGCAAGTGTCCGCCGCCACGCAGGAGGCGACCGCCGCCGTAGAGCGGGACATTACTTCGTTGTTGCGGACACGTCACAATCTGCGCCCCGGACAAGACGACGACTTCACCGTTCGCAATCTCTCGGACGTCGCCGAAACCGCCGAAGAAACGTCCCGGGTGATGACAATGTTGCTGAGCGGTATTGCCGCCGTTTCGTTGCTGGTTGGCGGCATCGGCATCATGAACATCATGCTGGTGTCTGTTACGGAGAGGACGAGGGAGATCGGCATCCGCATGGCGGTCGGCGCCAAGGCGCGGCACGTACAGGCGCAGTTCCTGGTGGAATCGCTGGTGCTTGGTCTGACCGGCGGTTTGACAGGAATTGCAGTTGGTATTGGCGCTGCCTACGGATTGAGCCGGGGCTTCGGTTGGGCACAGTCCCTGTCGCCGGCGGCCATGTTCGGGTCGGCGGTGTTTTCC